>NZ_JAKJSQ010000024.1:0-53938 GCF_050337105.1 Aliivibrio kagoshimensis | reverse complement strand
TTTACATAGTTATTAATAACGATTTTTTTTGGAAAACAGAGAAAGAAACTAAATTTCAACATGTTACTTATCCCTTATAAAATCAAAATAATTTCGCTACTCACAGAGGAATCTGCAATTTTAATATAAAAAAACCGATTACCTTACGATAATCGGTTTAATAAGTGGCTCATTTTAGAGATAAAAGTCGGAACTAATCTCTCAAAGAGGCACCGAACTTCTCACCAACAGAAGCGACAATTGAATCTACTGCCGCAGAAATATCCGCATCTTCTAGAGTACGTTCTGTTGATTGCAATGTCAGGGCAATGGCTAAACTTTTCTTGCCATCCTCAACGCCCTGTCCTTGGTAAACATCAAACAGTTTCGCTGCGGTAAGCAGTTCACCACCTGATGCCAAACATTCGCTCACAATGTCACCTGACTGAACATGTTCACCCACAACAACCGCAATATCACGGCGGTTTGCTGGGAACTTAGACAGTGCAACTGCCTCAGGAATAACGCGTGTATTAATGGCATCCCACTCGATTTCAAACATAATAGTACGACCATTCAAGCCAAATTTACGCTCTAGCTCTGGGTGTACCGTACCGATGAAACCCACTTCTTTTCCACCAACAACGATAGCCGCTGTTTGGCCTGGGTGAAGGGCCGGGTGCTTAGCGGCTTTAAACTCATACGCTAATTCGTTAGCAGTGAGTTCAAGAACAGCTTCTAAATCACCTTTAAGATCAAAGAAATCAACGGTGTTTGTTGCAATATCCCAGTGCTCTTCACCACGAGTACCAGCGATAATACCCGCAAGCATCATCTCTTGACGCATACCGTTTTCTGCTGATTCTTCAGGAATAAAACGTAGACCCGATTCGAACAGACGAACACGTGGTTGCTGACGTTTTTGGTTATGAACAACGGTATTGATCAAACCCGTCCATAGACTAAGACGCATCGCTGACATATCCGCAGAAATCGGGAATGGCAGAATCAGCGGCTCAACGCCAGGCACAATCAACTTTTGCTGTTCTGGCTCTACAAAGCTGTAAGTAATGGCTTCGTGATAACCACGATCAACCAGAAGATCACGAACGCGCTTCAGCGGTTGGTTTGCTTCTTTGTGATCATTCATCTTAAGCGCAGCAACAGGTGCTTGATTTGGAATGTTGTTGTAACCGTAAATACGACCGACTTCTTCAATTAGGTCTTGCTCGATGGCAATATCAAAACGCCATGATGGAGACGTTGCCGTCCAACCATTATCCGTTGATTCTACAACACAACCTAGACGAGTTAAGATCTCAACCACATCCGTGGATGGAATGTGATGACCTAGCAGACCATCTAACTTACTGCGACGTAATTCAACCGTGTTTGCTGTTGGAAGATCGGCTTCAGATTCTGCTGCAGAAATAGGACCGACTTCACCACCACAAAGCTCAACAAGAAGCTGTGTTGCACGCTCCATCGCTGTTGCTTGTAATGTAGAGTCGACACCACGTTCAAATCGTAGAGATGAATCTGTGTGTAGACCGTATGCGCGCGCGCGACCTCGGATATGATCTGGTGCGAAAAATGCACACTCAAGCATAATGTCCGTGGTTTCAGAGGTCGTAACACCTGATGCTTGACCACCAAAAATACCCGCGATAGCCAGTGCTTTAGTGTGGTCAGCAATCACTAAAGTATTGCTGTTTAATTTCGCTTCGTTGCCGTCAAGAAGAGTCAGTTTCTCATCTTGCTCTGCCATACGAACCACGATACCGCCGTTGATCTTCGCAAGATCAAACGCGTGCATTGGCTGGCCTTGTTCAAGCATCACGTAGTTGGTGATATCAACAATTGCATCGATTGAACGAATACCACAACGACGCAATTTCTCTTGCATCCAAATTGGTGTTTCCGCTTTTGCGTTTACGTTTTTGATAACACGGCCAAAGTAACGTGGACACGCTTCAGCTGCTTTAACATCAATGGAAACAGTATCGTCGATACTTGTTGTTACTGCTTCTACTGTTGGCTCTGTTACGTCCGCACGATTAAGCACACCCACTTCACGAGCTAAACCACGAATACTGAAACAGTCCGCGCGGTTTGCTGTTAAGTCAACATCGATTGCAACGTCGTTCAGCTCAAGAAGCTCACGAACGTCCATACCGAGTGCAGAGCCTTCTGGCAGTTCTAAAATACCGTCAGATTCAACATCAATACCAAGCTCTGAGAAAGAACAAAGCATACCGTGTGATGGTTGACCACGCAGTTTTGCTTTCTTGATTTTAAAGTTACCAGGTAACACCGCACCAACCGTTGCCACAGCAACTGTCAGGCCTAATCGGCAATTAGCGGCACCACAAACAATGTCTAATAACTCTTCTGCGCCAACATCAACTTTTGTTACTTGCAGTTTATCGGCATCAGGGTGTTGTCCACACTCAACCACTTTACCCACTTTAACGCCGGTAAACTCACCCGCAACAGGTGCTACTTCATCAACTTCCAAACCAGCCATGGTGATTTGGTGAGCTAGCGCTTCGCTGTTAATAGCAGGTTTAACCCACTCGCGTAGCCAAGATTCACTGAATTTCATAAATTTCTAGCCCCGAATTACTTGAATTGTTTAAGGAAACGAAGGTCGTTCTCGAAGAACGCACGAAGGTCATTTACGCCATAACGAAGCATAGTTAGACGTTCAACACCCATACCAAACGCAAAGCCTGAGTATGTTTCAGGGTCGATGCCAACAGAGCGAAGTACGTTAGGGTGAACCATGCCACAACCTAATACTTCTAACCATTTTCCATCTTTACGCTTCACATCCACTTCCGCTGAAGGCTCTGTAAATGGGAAAAATGAAGGACGGAAACGCACTTCCACTTCTTCTTCAAAGAAATTACACAGGAAATCGTGAAGAATACCTTTAAGCTGTGCAAAGTTCACATTCTCATCAACTAACATGCCTTCCACTTGGTGGAACATTGGTGTGTGAGTTTGATCGTAATCGTTACGATAAACACGACCAGGGGCAATGAAACGGAATGGGGGTTTGCCATTTTCCATGGTACGGATCTGAACACCTGATGTGTGCGTACGCAACATTAAATCAGGGTTAAAGAAGAACGTATCGTGGTCAGTACGTGCAGGGTGATCGTCTGCAATGTTTAGCGCATCGAAGTTATGAAATGCATCTTCGATTTCAGGTCCAGATTCAGTGCTAAAACCAAGCTCACCAAAGAACTGCTCAATACGTTCAACGGTACGAGTCACAGGGTGTAAACCACCGTTCTCAATACGACGGCCTGGCAGGCTTACATCGATCGTTTCAGCCGCAAGTTTTGCTTCAAGCTCTTCACGTTGTAGCGACGCTTTGCGCTCAACAAGAAGGGCTTGTACCGCTTGCTTCGCTTTATTGATCTCTTGACCCGCGGTGCGACGCTCTTCTGGTGGTAGTTTACCTAGGCTCTGTAGTTGAAGGGTTAAGTGCCCTTTCTTACCTAAATACTGAACTCGGACTTCGTCCAGAGCGACTAATGAATCAGCCTGCTCAATTGCTGCCGTAGCATTGGCAATGATCTCTTCTAGATGTTGCATCGTTTCCTCATCCACTTCAAAGGTGGTGTCCATAGCATCGTTAAAATTTTATCGATATATAGTAAAGAAACATGAGGATAAAACCAAACTGAAATGAGGGTTAAACAGGTTAAAAGTGAAATTAATTGCCATTTTAAGCGCAGATGGGGTAAAGCGTAGAGAAAATGGAGGTTTTGTTTACTTAAAATAAAAAAGGAGAGCTATAAATAGCTCTCCTTCGAAATTTAAGCGTTAAGGCTAGTAAGCCTTGTCTGTTCTAATTACAGAGCAGCTTTTGCTTTTTCAACAAGTGCAGTAAATGCAAACTTGTCGTAAACAGCGATGTCAGCAAGAATCTTACGATCGATTTCGATAGATGCTTTCTTAAGGCCATTGATTAGACGGCTGTAAGACATACCATTTTGACGTGCAGCAGCATTGATACGAGCAATCCAAAGTTGACGGAAAACACGTTTCTTCTGACGACGGTCACGGTAAGCGTATTGACCAGCTTTTGTAACTGCTTGGAAAGCTACACGATAAACACGTGAACGTGCTCCGTAATAACCTTTAGCTTGTTTTAGAACTTTCTTATGACGTGCACGAGCTTGTACACCACGTTTTACGCGAGGCATTATGTCTCTCCTAAACTAAATTAAATAAATACTAAAAAATTATGCGTATGGAAGCATACGAGCAATTGCAGCTAATTCACATTTTGGAAGTAGTGCATTTGGACGAAGCTGACGCTTGTTTTTAGTAGTACGTTTAGTAAGGATGTGACGCTTACCAGCGTGCTTAAATTTGATACCACCAGCCGTTTTCTTGAAACGCTTAGAAGCACCTTTGTTTGATTTCATCTTAGTCATGATGAATGTAACTCCGCATTGTTGCGTTAATAAACATAGTAACCAGGCGAATAAAACGGCGCTGCCCTAAAGCCGCGCCGTGCTTATTACTTGAATGCCTTAATTACTTCTTTTTCGGTGCAATAACCATGATCATCTGGCGACCTTCGATACGCGTTGGGAAGCTTTCAACTACAGCAATTTCTTCTGTATCAGCTTTCAAACGGTTTAGAACGTCAACACCAATGCTCTGGTGAGCCATTTCACGTCCGCGGAAACGGATCGTTACTTTGACCTTATTGCCCTCTTCAATGAAGCGAACCAGGTTGCGTAGTTTTACCTGATAGTCGCCTACATCTGTGCCAGGTCGGAATTTGATTTCCTTGATCTGGACCTTAGTCTGTTTTTTCTTTTGCTCTTTAGCAGCCTTGCTCTTCTCGAACAGGAATTTACCATAGTCCATCACACGACAAACTGGTGGCTCGGCATTCGGGCTGATTTCAACTAAATCCACACCAGCTTCAAGCGCAATTTCTGCAGCTTCGTTTAGAGAAACGACACCAAGAGATTCGCCATCAAGGCCTGTAAGACGTACTTCTGATACGTCAGTAATTTCACCGTTTAGACGATGTGCATTTTGTTTAGCCGGCTGTTGGGCTCTTTTTCCGCCTTTAATACCTTATTCCTCCACAATATTGAGCTTTCGGGTGCTAACGTCTTGCTGCAATAGTGCAACAAAATCATCAATCTTGAATTTACCCAAGTCTTTACCTTTACGAGTACGTACTGCTATTTCGCCAGCTTCCATTTCTTGGTCACCACAAACTAACATATACGGAACACGCTTTAATGTGTGTTCACGGATTTTAAAGCCTATCTTCTCATTTCTCAAGTCTGCTTTTGCTCTAAAACCACTTTTTTGCAGTTTTTTCGCAACTTCTTGAACATAATCAGATTGTTTGTCCGTAATATTCATCACAACGACCTGTTCTGGAGCCAACCACGTAGGGAAGAAACCAGCGTACTCTTCGATGAGAATACCGATGAAACGCTCAAGTGATCCTAAAATCGCTCGGTGAATCATTACAGGAGTATGGCGCTCATTGTCTTCGCCAACATAAGTTGCACCCAGACGTTCTGGAAGCGCGAAGTCTAACTGAACTGTGCCACATTGCCAAGCACGATCTAAACAATCGTGCAAAGTAAATTCAATTTTTGGTCCGTAGAACGCGCCTTCACCCTCTTGAACATCATATTCAATGTTCATCGACTCAAGTGCTAGAGTCAGGTCAGCTTCTGCTTTGTCCCACATTTCGTCGGTGCCAACACGCTGTTCAGGGCGCGTTGAAAGCTTAACCACAATGTTTTCAAAACCAAATGTTTGATAAACATCATAAACCATTTCGATACAGCTCTTCACTTCCGCTTGTACTTGAGACTCTGTACAGAATACGTGTGCATCGTCTTGCGTAAAGCCACGTACACGCATAATGCCGTGTAGCGCACCAGAAGGCTCATTACGGTGACAACTACCAAACTCCGCCATGCGAAGTGGCAAATCACGGTAAGATTTTAGGCCTTGGTTAAAGATCTGAACGTGTCCTGGACAGTTCATTGGTTTAATTGCGTACTCACGGTTCTCAGAGCTTGTTGTAAACATCGCTTCTGCGTATTTGTCCCAGTGACCAGAACGTTCCCAAAGTACGCGATCCATCATTAATGGACCTTTTACTTCTTGGTAATCATATTCAGTCAGTTTTTCACGAATGAACACTTCTAAGTCACGGAATATTGACCAACCGTTGTGGTGCCAGAAGACCATACCCGGCGCTTCTTGTTGCATATGGAAAAGGTCTAAATGTTTCCCAATTTTACGGTGATCACGCTTAGCCGCTTCTTCAAGGCGCACTAAGTGCGCTTTAAGCAATTTCTTATCTTGGAACGCGGTACCATAGATACGCTGCAACATTTTATTGTCGCTGTTACCACGCCAGTACGCCCCAGCAACATTCAGAATTTTAAAGTTCTGGCAGAAGCTCATGTTCGGTACGTGAGGACCACGACACATGTCGATGTACTCTTCGTGATGATATAACCCTGGACGATCGTCTTTCGACACGTTCTCATCCAAGATGGCAATTTTGTACTCTTCGCCACGCGCTTCGAACGCATCGCGAGCTTCTTGCCAGCTGACCGTTTTTTTCACAACTTGATATTTTGTTTTTGCCAGCTCTTTCATGCGCTTTTCGATCGCATCAAGATCTTCTTGAGTGAATGAGTGCTCAAGATCAATATCGTAGTAGAAGCCATTGTCGATGGTTGGACCAATCGCCATTTTTGCTTCAGGGAAAAGTTGCTTAACCGCATGACCTAAAAGGTGAGCGCAAGAGTGACGTAAAATTTCTAAACCATCTTCATCACGAGCGGTGATGATTTCAAGTTGTGCATCGTTTTCAATCAAGTCACAAGCGTCTACACGAACACCATCAACACGACCAGCGATACAAGCTTTCGCAAGACCAGGGCCGATGTCTGAGGCAACATCCATAGTAGATACAGCATTATCGAATTGACGTTGACTGCCGTCAGGAAGAGTAATTACAGGCATTGTTAGTCCTTCACAGTGGTGCTGCATACCAAGCAGCACATGGAAATTATTGTATTAATATTATTTAACTGATTATCGAGTAAAACAGCTTAAACGTTAATATGAAGTACAACGTTAAGCGCAAATACAGATGCACTTAATGTATGTATCTGCGCATTTTAAACAAATAGGAGAAAATCACAATGGCAAGATTGAGTTAACGCTTATAAACCGCCCGCTGTATCAATAAAGCTGCCCGTGGTAAATGTTGATTTATCACTGGCTAACCAGTAAATCGCTTCAGCTACCTCTATAGGCAATCCACCTCTTTGCATTGGTATTTTGCTTTTTAAACGCTCTATCCGATCAGGCTCCCCACCGTCAGCATGCATATCTGTATAGATCAAACCAGGACGGACACCATTGACTCGTATCTCTTCCGCAGCGACCTCTCTCGCAAGCCCAATGGTAAGCGTATCAATTGCCCCCTTGGATGCTGCATAGTCGATGTATTCATTCGGAGAACCCGATTTGGCAGCACCGGAAGAGACATTAACAATGGCACCTCCTGCCCCACCATACTTGGTCGACATTCTCTTCACCGCTTCTTTGCTACATAAAAAATAGCTGGTGACGTTATTGATTAAAATCGAATTGATTCGCTCGGCACTCATTGCATCCAATCGTGTCTGGGGCTTCAAAATACCCGCATTATTGACCAACACCGATACTCTGCCCAACTCTTGGTCTACCGTTGCAAACAGTCGCTGCACATCCTGCTCATTAGAGACATCAGCTTGAACGGTAATACAGCGCCCACCTTGTTCGATAATTTGGCGTGCTAGCTGTTCTGCAGGTGCTGATTGCGATTTGTAATTGATACATACCGCATACCCTTGTTGTGCAAATAGCTGAGTGGTGGCAGCACCAATCCCGCGGCTGCCCCCTGTTATGATTGCGATTTTATCTGCCATTGTTATGCATGCCCTAATAATCGATAATTCCAGTTTTCTAACTCACCCGTTTGCAAGCGCTTCGTTACGGTATTTTGCCAACTTTGTGAGAGTTTTTTCACTCCCTGTAAGCGTAAGAGCCCCTCTTGATTAAGCGGATCAGAAAAAAACAGTTCGCACACTTGTTTCACCGTTAGCGCGCTCTCTTCTCTCTCTATTAGGGTCAAGGGACTGTCGAAGCTAATCTTACCTGGTTTGATCACTCGATAGAGCCAACCACAACGACTTAGCTGCTGCATTAAGACGGACACGTCAACAGCCTCCCAACGTTGGTTTAACTTGTAACAAGGAGAGCGAGGTTGGCTTACCTCAATGATTGCCTCACCCCACTGGTATCGATCACCAATGCAGACATTCTCTTCATTCATGCCTAGTGTACTGAGATTTTCACCCATCCCTGGCGCTTTCCATTTCTCTGCAGGCTCCGCATACTGATGTTGCCAAAAGTGATAGTGCTCCGCGGGATAGTGATGCAATGCCCGCTCTGTACCTCCATGGAATTTGTGCTCCGCACACTCATCACCTTCTAAGCCTAATTCAGACAAAAATAGGGGCTCTGTCACCTGTTGCTTATTGATAGCACTCGTTAAACCAAATATCTGTTCAACCTTACCTATAAAAACGCGTGTCTCTATCGCTGGACTGTTTGCATCGCTCATTCGTTTTCTCTTCTATCGGTTGGGTTCATGCTTCTCATATCTAGGTAAGTTAGCATCCAACTCTTCCCAGTTTGCTTTAGACGGTATGAAGTTGTGTGAGATCGGTCTTTCGACAATATCAGAATCTAACGCGCCAAGTCGTAATCGAATTCTTTGGGGATCGTTTGCATTGGAGCTGAAGATAGGAGTGGCACACACTGAGCAAAAATGGCGCTTCATACCCACTTTTCGTTCAAAGTACTTGAGGGAAGTACTGCCTTTCGTAATTTCAAAATCTGATTGTTCAACAAAACCATTGGTCGCAAAAGCCGTACCTGAGGCTTTTCTACATAGTGAACAGTGACAATGGATAATGGAGGAGATCTCACCATTTACAGTGAATGCAATCTCCCCACACAAGCAACTTCCTTGATACATCTGACTCTCCGAAAATGATACACATTCTTATAGAGAATAAAGTATTCAGATATATCAAGTTCGTCAAGTATTAAGGTTTGCTCATCATAGGGGCAATATCGCCACTTGCGATAGGGTTGCTTTTATCTTCGCTCCATTCAAACCAGCCACCATCATATAGGCTGATGTTTTCCCACCCCATGACATATGCGTAAAAGAGCGTTTCTGATGCACGCCAACCAGTGCCGCAATAGAAAGAGACCTGTTGTTGCGGCTGAATACCCCAATCCCCCCATAATTGGGTTATCTCTTCTGGACTGCGCATTGTATTGTCTGGATTTCGGAAATCTTCCAGCGAGTTGGCGTTTGAGCCCGCGTGCCCCCATTTTGAACCATCAATCCGGCCTTTAGTCGGTATATATTTATAACCACTGGTATCTCCAATAAACTCTTCCCAGCTGCGTATACTGACTAGTGAACTCTGTTCAGGCGTTTTCAATATCTTTTTTGCCTGCAGAGTATCAATGATCACCTCTGGCTTGGCTGGAATTGCTCTACCAAAATCCACCGGTGTTAATGCTTTTGGCAACAAGGATTCGGTTTTATACCCTTCTTTCACCCATGCTGCCATGCCACCATTTAGCAAACGTACATCCTCTACGCCTGCATACATCATGGTTGTGGCTGCACGTGCGGCTGGCATAGTATCTCTGCCATATAATATCACCGTAGTATCATAACGAATCCCAAGGTTGGCAATGGTCTCCGTTAACTTCTCATCAGAAACTAAGTTCCACAGCGGCTCCTCTTCAATATTATTGGTGTTTAGATAGTACGCTGTTGGTATATGAGATAGTGCAAACTTAGCAGGAGGGCCCCAAGCTACTTCAACTAAACGATACCCATTTTTAGGCGCATGTTCGGTCTTCTCGCCATTAATTACTTTATTGACCCATTGTGGCGTCACCAACTGCTGATAGTTAGGTTGTGCCACCAGCTCATTTGGGTAGTGAGTCAATGGTTCATCGATGCTATAAATTTTATCAAAACCGACTGATTGCAACTTTTTAGAGATTCCCGCCAGACTCCCTGAGGCACAATAGAGATACGTCGGTTTATCCTTAACAATATTTTTTTTAGCGATGAGTGATTCGAGCTGCTTTTCGTTCAACTTGGTTAACCATTGAGCATCAATATTGATAGCACCTTGAATATGACCACCTCGACTCATTCCTTGCTCTGGCCATCCATTAAAAAAGTTACTCGATCGGCAATCAACAATCTGAATATCATCCTTATCTAACAAGGAAAGTTGTTCAAAAGAGGTGGCTGAAACAGACATGCTGGTCGCGACAGATGCCACGCTTAAAAATGTTAATATTTTCATTGCTACTACTTAATGGTTAACAGTCATTGGATGGAAAAAATATATACATAATGCCTCAATAAAACACACGTTTAGATCTCGTTCTTTAAAACTAGTACAAGAAATCATTGAAACATTTGACCTAGTTATCGCCGTAAATAGAAGCCCATATTACTGACACTTTTAACAGAATTAACTGCTCTTATCTTTTCAATTTATAAACTGAAGATTTAGTAAGAAGAACCTACAAATATTAAAAGTCGTAAAACCCAACCTATACGAAAATATCAGTTATTTGAACTGGATAAATACCAATAATGTGAAGTAAAAGTCAAAATTACGGCGATATATCCACTATTATCCGCCRCGTAAATTACTGGATAATTCGCTTATTTTTGGTGGGCTATATAGATGAACAACAATCAAAATCCTTCTTCCTTATATCTATTTTATACGATCATCGCAGCGACAAGCTTAGGTGCCGTAGCGACAATAGCAAAATACGCACAAGTGACCTCTGAAACGTTAACTTTTTATCGTATTTTTTTTGGTCTGGTTTTTTTAGCCCTCTATCTATTGAAAAGTAAACAGACCAATTTAATGTTCAAAAAACCAACCTGGTTACTGTTACTAAACGGTGTGTTTATCGCCGGAATGATGTCTACGTATGTTCAAGCAATGGAGTACATGGACATGGTGACAGTCATCATGATGATCTACCTTGCTCCCGTTGTTGCGTCATTGGTGGCACACTTCTGTATGAATGAGCGTTTAAGCTCTCTGCAGTTCACCACCATTATGTGCGCATTTTTAGGGTTTTCGATGGTCATGGAGTTTCAACTGTCCCTTTCTGGTGCTGAACTACAAGGCTTCATCTACTCCTTTATTGCACTAGGTTGTTACACCTCTTTTATTATTGTTAACCGATTGGTTGATGAGCGTATTCATGACTTTACTCGTAGTAGTTACCAGTTAATCGTTGGATCAATTTGTATGCTACCATTTGCCTGGCAAGATATGTTTGACCTCAGTATTGCTCAGTTTGGTTGGATGGTACTGGCCGGATTGATCCCTGGATTTTTAGGCATCGTATTATCTATTGTGGCATTAAGAAAAGTCTCTGCTGCCACATTTGGAACCTTAGCCTATATGGAGCCAGTCACGGTCATTGCTTTAGGTTGGTTGCTGTTTGGTCAGACCCTTTCATTCATGCAAATTTCAGGTTGTCTTGTCATTATCATGGCTGGCCTATTACAAGCAAAACTAGCACTTGGACAGCAGCAACAAATGGTTGCCGCCAACGACGCGATATAACGCGAAGGATGACCACAAAAAAAGCGTGTATGGGGGAACATACACGCTTGATTAATTAGCGAGAATAAAACAATCTACTCCGTAATAAGACCTTCTACTTTTTCACGGTACTCATTGAGTAAATTCATTGCATCTAAATATTGATAAAGGCTGTTACCGTCTAATTGCGATAAAGTAATTTGACCATTTTCAAATTGAAAGCCGTTCCCTTCCGCTTCTTCCCCAAGACCTGTTGCTTCAAGGATTCGGCATAGATTACCTCGGCAGTGATCTTCGACCTCTGCAATTTCAACTCTTAACTTATTATTTAACTCAAACAGGTCATCACGCTCTTTTGGAATCACTATCGATGGAGAGAAGCGATTGTGCATAAATTGTGAAAGAAAATAAGCGACAATAAGACCTGCAGCAGTGTATAAGTTTACAGCCCCAAGAACGACACTGATCAGAATAACCGATGTTGACAGTCCAACAGTCCAACCGAGGTGATAAAGCGTCTGTTTGTTCATCTGCTTACGCTGCGCTTTCACCAAATATGCATTGAGCTCTAATAACTGCTTACAGCCATCTTTTAGTGAACGATCATACAAGTTTAATGATGAGGTAATATCGGAATCTTGTACATGGCTCATTGAACGGACATCTTCATCACATCGAAAATCCTCTGGACTCACCACTGATGATGTGCCACAACCGCTCTGCCCAAGAACACCATTAATAGCGGAAGAGTGATCGCTTGGATTATCAACAATCAGACCCATTTTACGCCAAAATGTCACTCTACGGCCATGAGAGCTACTGCTATCATCACCAATGTCTGAAAGCTCACCTTTCACTTTAACCACTTCATTACTTAATAACTGATGATTGAAGTGGTACTGAAAAAATACCAGCGTCGAGTGTACCAACACAGATCCTTGATCTTGATTGCTCAAGTCCGTCTCCTCTGCTTTTCCGGTAAGATCGGTTAACTCAATGGCTGACAACTTATCGCCGTCAAACGCTAGATTACCCTGAAAGTGAATCCGCTTATCTTCAGGCTCAGCGTTAATATAAAGCCATGCATCAAAATGACCATCTTGATGTGGGAACTCAATTTCAATAATTTGCCCGTTCTGTCTGATGCTGTATTTTGTCTTCATTGGTACCCTCTTAGATCTTTGATAGAGGTAGGTAAATTACCTCGAGCAAACTCATCTGTTTCAGTAGATATTATCAGTAAATCAATTCACTGTTGTTGGCGTGATAACAAAAAAACACGCTTCAAAAAGCATTTTTGGTTTTTATGAATTTAATATCAAAACTCATTACATATTACCGCTTTGGACTCGGTAATAGATGTAAGCAAAGGAACCAACTGCAACCAAAAGAGTAATCGCAAACTTTATCCAAATATATTTCATATTAAGCCTGTTAAAAATATCCAACACTCTTGAAACTATGCCGACTTGAGCTCTACATAGCAATGCAATCGACCACTAAGTTTCATTTAATCTATTAAATTTTCGCCAACTAATTGAGCAAATTTTTCTGTCCGCGATGTAAACCTTTTGATACCACTTGATAATCTTCAAAACCAGTCGTTCGGTATCGCCTCTGAATAATGACTCTATCATCATCAACCTTTCTGCCTACACCGCCGCTGCTCTCAAGAGCCCCTCAGGGGCGCACTAAGGGGATCAATTTTTTTATTGATATACGGCGAGACTGACAGTAAAGAAAGTCTCACTACGGGCCCTCTAGCCCCCTTAAATTGGCTATTTTGATGATTTTAAGTCGCTGATTTGTATGGTGTTGTTTTTATTGCCATTTCACATCTAAATGATAGTCTCCTATTTCATTCAACGAGGGCTATATATGTCAAAAGATAATGAAGTATTTGATCAGGTCGATTTCTCGAATCAGGACTTAAGTGACTCCTATTTTTACCAGTGCAAATTTTATAGATGTAATTTTAGTCACTCCAATCTCAAAGACATTCGATTTGTTGATTGTGTTTTTATCGAACCAGGTGCTATCGAAGGTTGTCATTTTGATTACTGTGACCTGCGTGATGCGTCTTTTAAGGGCTGTCAGCTTTCAATGTCTAATTTTTCAGGAGCAAATTGTTTTGGCATTGAGTTTAGAAACTGTGATTTAAAAGGGGGGAACTTTAATCGTGCTAGTTTCGCTAATCAAGTAAGCCATAATTTCTATTTTTGCTCTGCTTATATCACTGGCTGTAATTTATCTTACGCAAATTTTGAAAGGCAAAACCTCGAAAAGTGTGAGCTTTTTGAAAATAGATGGATTGAGACTAACCTGCAAGGCGCTTCTTTAAAAGAATCAGATTTAAGCCGAGGGGAGTTTTCTGAAAGCTGCTGGGGACAGTTTAAAATACAAGGGTGTAATCTAAGTAACTCGGAGTTAAATGGACTCGATCCAAGAAAAGTTGACTTAACAGATGTCAAAATCTGTACTTGGCAGCAGGAGCAACTACTAGAACATTTAGGTGTTATCGTACTGCCAGATTAAGCAGAGTGTACTGGTGATGTCGCCAGTACACTGCCCTTTAAAACTCTACAGCTGGTTTTTAAGAACCTAATTAAAAATCGATAACAGCTGATTAGATGACTGAAGCAAAGCCTTTCTAATGAGATATTTTAAGTCGGTCGAAACATCCATTTGAAATCGTATTGGGAAGAGTTTGGCGGTAAGTCGAGAGAGTTTTCATTTATACAAATTAACAATTTAGTTGGATTTTCGAAATTCAGCCTATCAGACTGTTTTTATTTCAGATATCCTAATATCTTATAATTGATACTAAGCAGAAATATCCCTACTCTTCTTCAAATCTCCCATAACGTAACCAACTAACTTGCATTCTTTATATAACTATTACATCATTTGTATAGTCAATTACTATTTGGTCAAGCCCTATGAGCAATTCTCCCCGATATATTCAGATTCGCGACTTCATTAGTGAAAAGATAAGCTCGCACACCTGGATACCCGGAGCAAAAATCCCAACTGAGCTTGAGCTTACCAAACAGTTTGGTGTCAGCCGTATGACAGTAAACAAAGCGATTCGCGATCTGGTTAATGACGGGCTATTAGAAAGGACCCCTCGCTTAGGTACCTTTGTCTGTAATAAAAAAGTGGAGTCCCCCCTCAGTGATATCCGTAACATTGCTGATGAAATTCGCCAACGTGGCAAAACCTATAGTAATAAAGTACTGACTCAGATTACTTTACTTGCCGATGATGAGATGGCGATAAGGCTAGGAGTGAAAATTGAAACCCCTATCTTTTTTAGTGAAATCATTCATCTTGAAGATAACATCCCTCTTCAACTTGAATTACGATGGGTAAACCCTGAATTTGCACCTAACTACATTGATCAAGACTTCACTCAAGCAACCCCCAATGAGTATTTAACAAAAAACTGCCCTCTCAGTTCCATAGAACATACTGTTGAAGCCGTTATGGCCACAGATCACGTTCAAAAATACCTACATTTATCCAATTTTGAGCCCTGCCTCCTTCTGAACCGCAGGACCTGGAGCAGTCAAGATCTCATTAGTGTCGCACTACTCTATCACCCAGCAGATAAGTATAAGCTCAGTTTAAAAACCAACGTTTAACACAGACTGTTTCTCACCATTAGTGCCAATTTATTTCAACTGGCACTTTTCATCTTTTGCTCTCTTTTGTTTAACAAATAACGAACTTCATCACAACTTTTCGATCTAAAACTTGCCAATTGTATGTAAATTGTCTATTTAATTGTATATACATTTAAATGCGGTGAAAATCTGATGAATTTACTGTTAACTAACGCAACGATTGTCTCCATGGATCAAAGCGATTCTGATTACCAAGCTAAGCCAAATTCATTTATTGTCATTAACGACAGTAAAATTGAACAGATCGGCGATATGCGCCAACTCCCTTCGGATATCTTTGATCAAACGATCGATTGTAAAGGTCGTTTGGTGACACCAGGTCTTATCGACAGTCATACTCATCTTATCTATGCAGGCTGTCGTGCCAAAGAGTTTGAGCAAAGGTTAACGGGCGTACCTTATGAAGAGATCGCTCGTCAAGGTGGCGGTATTCTCTCTACGGTTTACGCAACGCGTGAAGCGAGTGAAGCGCAACTATTAAAGCTGGCACTAAAACGTCTTTCCGCCCTAATTAGTGACGGCGTCACGACTATTGAGATCAAGTCTGGATATGGATTGACGTTAGAAGATGAACTAAAAATGCTACGTGTTGCGAAACAGTTAGAACAGCATACTCGTATTAAAGTCTCGACCACGCTGCTGGCTGCCCACGCCGTTCCTCCAGAATATAAAGACGATGCCGTGAACTATATTCGTTATGTCTGTGACACCATTATTCCTGCGGCAGTAGAGGCAAAACTGGTCGATTATGTCGATGTTTTCTGTGAAGGAATAGGCTTTAACCTCTACCAAACTCAAGCGGTATTTGAAGCGGCGATTGCCCATGGCCTTGGCATAAAAGGCCATACCGAACAACTGAGTAATCTTGGTGGCAGCATGCTTGCCGCCAAAATGGGTGCATCATCAGTGGATCACGTTGAGTACCTCGATGAGAAAGGCGTGAAAGCACTCGCCAAACATGGCACCGTCGCCACGTTACTGCCAGGGGCTTTTTACTACTTAAGAGAGACCCAGCTGCCTCCTATCGAATTATTGCGTGAACACAAGGTTCCTATGGCATTAGCGACCGATTTTAATCCTGGAACTTCCCCAATCGCCTCATTAACTATGATGATGAATATGGGATGTACCTTATTTAGACTAACCCCTGAGGAAGCACTGCGTGGAGTGACTTGCCATGCCGCTCAAGCACTTGGTTTACAAGCGAGTCGAGGTCAAATACGTGTTGGATATGATGCTGACCTTGCTTTATGGAATATCGAGCATCCGGCACAATTAGCTTATGAAGTGGGAACCCCTCGACTTCATTTACGAATCGTCGATGGGGAGATCTGTCATGACTCATAAACAGAACAATCAACAGGCTTATGCCCCTACTGACTCATCCGTTTGGCAGGGACGCATTGACAGCGAAGATGGTCAAGCTGGCATGCGTTTTCACCAAAAAGTGAACCTGCTGCACCATGTGTCACAGATTGCTGAGCAACAACAATCTGGTGTCGCTCTGTTAGGTTTTGCTTGCGATGAAGGGGTAAAACGCAACAAAGGGCGCGTGGGAGCTGCTCACGCTCCTGATCAAATCCGTAAAGCATTGGCGAATACTGCTTGGCACCACGACTGTTCTAATCATGCTTCTCATCTCGTTGATGTCGGTAATGTTTATTGTTCAGATAGCGATCTTGTTAGCAGCCAAAAACATCTGGCGACTCATGTTGAGACGGCACTCAATCACAGTAATAAAGTGATTGTACTTGGCGGCGGACACGAGATTGCATGGGGAACCTTTCAAGGGCTAGCCCAACATTTCCAACATACTGGTATACGTAAACCAAAGATTGGCATCATTAACTTTGATGCGCATTTTGACCTACGTGCCTACTCTACTGACGATAAAAAATACCCCACCAGCTCTGGTACACCGTTCAATCAAATAGCAAACCACTGTCAACAACTAGGATGGGATTTTAATTACGCCTGCCTAGGTGTGAGTCGTGCCAGTAATACACAAGCACTGTTTAGCATGGCAGAGCAGTTAGGGGTGTTTTACATAGAAGATCATCAGCTTACCACTCAGCACCTTGCTGAGCGTATTGAGGAGTTAGCGGAATTCATTAGCGACGTGGATTATCTCTACTTAACCATAGATATCGATGTGTTCTCTGCCTGCACCGCCCCCGGTGTGAGTGCTCCAGCAGCACGGGGAGTGCCTTATGAAGTCATCGATGCACTGCTTCAACCTATTTTTAACGCCACCGATGAGCTTGGTCAAGCCAAACTCCTCGTGGCTGATTTAGCGGAATTCAATCCCAAATATGACGTTGATAATCAAACGGCAAAAGTGGCTGCTCGATTAACGTGGGATATTTCACGCGCCATGTTTCAACATAACGAATCGTAATTTTTAACACTCACCATTTACGTTACAACGTAGCGGGCTGCATGCCGCACGTTTAAAAAGGAAATTGTAATGACTGATAAACGTTTAGATACATCAAGGACTATTCTGGCCCCTCACGGCACCGAGTTAACCACTAAATCGTGGCAGACCGAAGCACCGTTAAGAATGTTAATGAATAATCTGCATCCTGATGTTGCTGAGCACCCTCACTCTTTAGTTGTTTACGGCGGTATTGGTCGTGCAGCTCGTGATTGGGAGTGTTACGACAAAATAGTAGAAGTATTAACGCGTTTAGAAGACGATGAAACCTTAATGGTTCAATCTGGTAAACCTGTCGGCGTATTTAAAACCCACAGTAATGCCCCACGTGTGCTTATCGCCAACTCTAACTTAGTTCCTCATTGGGCAAACTGGGAACACTTCAACAAGCTCGATAAAGAGGGCTTGATGATGTACGGACAGATGACGGCTGGCTCTTGGATCTACATTGGTTCACAAGGCATCGTTCAAGGTACTTATGAAACCTTTGTTGCCATGGCTAAACAGCATTTCGACGGCTCAGCAAAAGGCCGTTGGGTACTGACCGGTGGTTTAGGCGGCATGGGTGGTGCTCAACCACTAGCGGCAACCATGGCTGGTTTTTCAATGATCGCCGTTGAGTGCGATGAGTCACGTATTGATTACCGTCTACGTACGGGTTATGTCGATAAAAAAGCGACTACCCTTGATGAAGCGCTTGCCCTACTTGATGACGCTCTAAAAACGGATACCCCAACTTCAATTGGTCTTTTAGGTAATGCAGCGGATATTTTCCCTGAACTTGTTAAACGTGGCGTAGTGCCAGACTGTACCACTGACCAAACTTCAGCACACGATCCGCTCAATGGCTATCTGCCTCAAGGCTGGACCATGGAACACGCCGCAGCAATGCGTAAAGAGGATGAAGCTGCGGTAGTTGATGCGGCTAAAAAGTCGATGGCTATACAAGTACAAGCGATGTTGGATCTGCAAGCAGCAGGGTCCGCGACAGTAGATTACGGTAACAACATCCGTCAGATGGCACTCGAAGAGGGAGTCGAAAAAGCGTTTGATTTCCCAGGCTTTGTTCCCGCTTATATTCGTCCACTGTTTTGTGAAGGCATTGGTCCTTTCCGCTGGGCTGCGCTATCTGGCGATCCAGAGGATATTTACAAGACCGATCAGAAAGTCAAAGAGCTTATCCCTGATAATCCGCACCTGCACAACTGGTTAGATATGGCCCGTGAGCGTATTCAATTCCAAGGCTTGCCATCACGTATCTGCTGGGTCGGTCTCAAAGATCGTCAACGTTTAGGTTTAGCCTTTAACGAGATGGTAAAAAATGGCGAGCTGAAAGCGCCGATTGTGATTGGTCGTGACCACTTAGATTCAGGATCCGTTGCTAGTCCGAACCGTGAAACAGAAGGTATGATGGATGGCTCTGATGCCGTCTCAGATTGGCCACTACTGAATGCCCTGCTTAATACTGCGAGTGGCGCAACATGGGTATCACTTCATCATGGCGGCGGCGTAGGAATGGGCTTCTCTCAGCACTCAGGTATGGTGGTTCTGTGTGACGGAACTGATGATGCGCATGAGCGTGTTGGCCGTGTACTTCATAATGACCCAGCAACAGGTGTTATGCGTCACGCTGACGCAGGTTATGACATCGCAAAGAAATGTGCAAAAGAGCAGAACTTAGATCTGCCAATGCTTAAGTAATTAATGGAGACCAATATGTATCAACTTACTCTTAAGCCAGGACACCTTACACTGGCACAGCTTCGTCAAATTAGCCGTTCTCCAGTCACGTTATCCCTTGATCCTAGCTGTCATGCCGATATCCATGCTAGTACTGATATCGTTAACAATGTGATTGCTGAAGATCGCGTTGCCTATGGCATTAACACTGGGTTTGGCTTACTGGCTAATACTCGTATTGCCCCAGAAGACCTGGAAACACTGCAGCGCAGTATCGTTCTCTCTCATGCAGCAGGGATCGGTGAGTTCATGAACGACGAGACCGTACGTGTCATGATGGTACTAAAAATCAACAGCCTAGCTCGTGGTTTTTCTGGTATTCGCCTCTCTGTTATTGAAGCACTGATCCAACTGGTCAATGCAGAAGTTTACCCATGTGTCCCTAAAAAAGGGTCTGTGGGTGCTTCTGGCGATTTGGCACCTCTTGCACATATGAGTACCGTACTACTTGGTGAAGGTGAGGCTCGCCATCAAGGAAATGTGATTTCAGGTGCAGAAGCCCTTAGCATTGCTGGTATGGAGAAAATCACCCTTGCTCCGAAAGAGGGACTGGCACTACTGAATGGTACCCAAGCATCAACCGCCTTTGGTTTAGAGGGCCTATTTGCTGCTGAAGACCTGTACGCCTCTGCAACACTGTGTGGCGCAATGACGGTAGAAGCCGCGCTTGGAAGCCGCCGTCCGTTTGACCCGCGTGTACACCGTGTACGTGGACATCGCTCACAGATGGACGCTGCAGAGATGTATCGTCATATTCTGGATAGCCACAGTGATGTTGGAAACTCTCACACAGTCTGTGAAAAGGTTCAAGACCCCTATTCACTGCGTTGTCAACCTCAAGTCATGGGAGCATGCTTGCAGCAGATCCGCAACTCCGCAGACATCTACGAAGTTGAATCTAACTCGGTATCCGATAACCCGCTAGTGTTTGCTGATGATGGTGACATTATCTCTGCCGGTAACTTCCACGCTGAACCGATTGCCATGGCCAGTGATAATCTCGCACTAGCCATTGCGGAGATTGGCAGTTTGTCAGAGCGTCGTATGGCACTGCTTATCGATAGCGGTTTGAGCAAACTTCCTCCATTCTTAGTGAATAATGGCGGTGTAAACTCGGGTTTTATGATTGCGCAAGTCACCTCAGCAGCATTAGCTAGTGAGAATAAATCTCTAGCGCACCCTGCTTCTGTAGACAGTTTGCCGACCTCTGCTAACCAGGAAGACCATGTCTCAATGGCTACCTTTGCCGGTCGTCGTCTAAAAGACATGGCTGAGAATACTCGTGGTATTTTAGCGGTTGAATTGCTAGCTGCAGCACAAGGACTAGACTTCAGAGCACCGCTTAAGTCTTCCCCCTTGATTGAGCAAGCTAAAGCAGAACTTCGTGAACGCGTCGACTTTTATGACAAAGACCGTTATTTTGCACCTGACATCGAGAAAGCGAACCAGCTTATCCTTGAAGCCGCGCACAATAAACTGGTCTCTGCTGAGATGCTACCGAGTTTCTAAGAAATTGTGAAAAATAGAGACAATAAAGGCTTAAAAGCGTGCTGCTTTTAAGCCTTTTCTTTACCGCATTACTCTCATGGTAATAAGCTAGATCAAATGGTAGGAGATCACATACAGTTGCCCCAAATCAGGGTAAATCTCTTTAATCACCGCCTTTAATTCGCCTAATGTCATGTTCTCTTGCTTCGCATGATATTCAGCCAGGTCGTCAAACAAGATTGGCTCAACCGCATCTATCTGCAACTGACAGAACCAACGGGACTCTTCCAGCGTCTGTACATCGACCACGGATCCTACTTGGTACCCTTTTTCAGATTCATCGCGTATGGTGATCACTTTTTTACCTGACAAAATATCGGCTTCAAATCGCGCAAAAAATGTCAGGATCGTCGGTGGCTGTTGTAACTCTGTCATTATCTAAAACACCTCTCTGCCCAGTAGGTTAACCCTGAGGTAACCGATCCAAAATAGTCTCCCCCAATAATCTCTATATTTGGTAGCTGTTGCTGCAGAGCATTACGCAGAATCGGCGAACGCGCAGAGCCCCCTGTAATATAGATAACATCAGGTTTCACTTGTGCTTGTTTGATCGCTTCATCCACCAGCTCATTAATCTTTTGCTGAGGAATGGCAATCGCCTGCGCAAGCTCGTGCGCATTGATTTCTAAACTCTCATTAATATAGTCCAAATTCACACTATGTTGATTGTGCTCCGAGAGCGCAATTTTGGTTTTCTCTGCGTCACGCACAACACGATAACTCAGCTTTTCCGTATACAACTTAATTAATCGAGCAAAGATCTCAGGCTTCTGAGCATTTCGATAAAGTTGCTCTAAGTCACTGCGGTTTGCTTTCGCATAAAAGTCGCTCTGTGCAGCAACATTGTTAATCGCTACAGGGTTCCAAAACTGGCTTATTGGCATATCAATGCCTTTTAAGGTCTTAGTTTCGCTGCCAAACAGTGGCATTAACTTACGATGTGCAAGATGAATATCTAAATCGTTCCCCCCAACTCGACAACCTGTGTGCGCTAAGGTCCCTTGATGTCTATCGGTAGCGTTCAACCAAGAAGGGCCCATCTTAATGATCGAGCAATCTGTGGTTCCACCGCCAATATCAACCACTAGTACGGTCTTATCCAGTGTGAGCGTCTGTTCAAAGTTCAAACCTGCAGCAACAGGTTCGAGTTGAAATTCAATCTCTTTAAAGCCAGCACGTCTGGCAGCAGACTCTAAGATCGAGAGTGCCTGATGATTCGCGTCATCACCTTTATTACCTTGAAAGTTTACAGGCCGTCCAATCACTGTTTGACTGATCTCTAGCTGTAATACCTTCTCTGCTTGGCGCTTGATATTACTCATCATGGCACAGACTAAATTTTCAAACAGGGCTATCTGTACATCCTGTAGACCTGTGACCCCCAAAAACGATTTAGGCGATTTAACATAATAGACCTCCTCGGGATCCTCAACATAGAGATCCAGTGCCGCCTGACCAAACTGAAGCGACTGCGAATCAACGCGAATGTCTTCTTTTCGATTAAAAGCAACCGCTTGATGCAGAAGCTGTTCTCCAATTTGAGAGATAGGAGGAATATTCCAGTGCTTAAACAGATATTCACTCACCGCCTCTCGTGTTGGGGCACAAAGCGTAGAGGGGATAAAACAGTTTTCCCCTTCTAATTGAATCAGTTGAGGCTTCCCATCAACCATCTGAGCCATTGCGCAACTTGCTGTACCGTAATCAAAACCAACAAACATACCGATACCTTGAATTATTGAGGGCCGTTGATTTTACGGGTTATTTAGGCTTTAGCAATGTTCTTTAGCATCGTACGGCTAATTTTAATTAGTTAAGTGTGTCTTCTCTACGGTTACTTGCTATACTCCGCCAAATCTCATTTAAGGTATTTATTTATATTATTATGCAGCTAACCCAATTTTATTCAGAAACTGACCAAAAATTTCAATTCAGCCGTGAACAATCAAGTAACTTTGCAAAAAAAGTCGCTCGAGATTTCAACCCAATCCATGACGTTGATGCCAAACGTTTTTGTGTACCAGGCGATCTGTTATTTGCGGTATTACTGTCTAAAACGGGCATCAGTGAAAAGATGCATTTTGATTTTTCAGGTATGGTCAACGACGGTGTGCAACTCTCTATTTCGCACAACACCGACAATACCTATGCACTTGCATCGAGCGATGATGTCAATAAAGAGTTCTTAACGGTTACGCGTTCTGGAGAGATCAACAATAACCCTGAGTTTATTGAGCACGTTGTTGAGAACTATGTTCAGTTTTCTGGAAAGAACTTCCCGCACATTATGGTGCCACTTATGGAAGAGAAACAGTTAATGATCAACCCTGCTCGTCCATTGGTAATTTATGAAAGTATGGAGCTTGAGTTTACCCGCCTAGACCTTTCTAACCCTGAAGTTGAATTTACGGGTGCCACCATGGATATTGAAGGCAAACGCGGTGTGGTAAGTTTGAACTTTACCTTTACCGAAGATGGTATTGAAGTTGGCCATGGCATTAAACGTATGATTGCAACTGGCCTAAAGCCATATGAGCATGAAGCGATGGATGAGTTGGTGAATAGATTCAATCAGCGTAAAGAGCAGTATTTAGCGGCCAACTCAATCGCCGCTTAATTAACAAAACACAGTAAAAAGGCTTCTATCTAGAAGCCTTTTTTGTGCCTGTGGTTTATAGCACTTTCTTTTTATAACTCTTTTCGTTTATAACAAAGCTTGCAGCGGATGCTTCATCTTAGTGGAGTCAAGTCGTTTCGCTTGGCTACGACAAGAGTACCCAGTGGCTAAACACCGCTCTTTGGGTAACTTATCCAAATTGAGCTGCCAGCTTAGGGAGAAGATATCTTTCGACGTCTGTAACTTATCTGCTTCATGACCAAATGTACCCGCCATACCACAACAACCAACAGGAATGGTCTGTAGGGCAATGCCGAAATGGGTAAAGATTGCGCCCCACTCTTTTTCTGAGTTTGGTAACATGGTTTTTTCAGTACAGTGGCCAAACAAATACCAAGGTTTCAAATCTTGCGCCCCTAAGGAGTGAAATTCCTGTAATCTTGGCAGTAACCACTCATGCACCAACAACACATCAAAGTCACCTCGTTGCTCCCCAAGAGCATCTTTATACTCATCGCGGTAACAAAGCACGAGTGCAGGGTCTACTCCCACTAAAGGAATGTTAAGTTCAGCCACTTCAGCTAAAAATTCCGCTGTCGACGAGGCTGTTTTTGCAAACGCCTTTAAAAATCCTTTTACATGTTGCGCTTTACCGTTAGGTTTAAACGGCAGTAATATCGGCTTTTTACCTAAATTTTGTGCCAACAATACAAAATCAGCCACCACATCGGCATCATAAAAACTAGTAAACGGATCTTGTACAATAAGCACATAGCTGTTTCTTTCTGAATCTGACAGTGCCTTTAACCACTCTAAATCGAATTTAGCTGGATGTTGCCCTGCAAACCGCTCATTAAGAGTTGGCATCGACAATGCCGGTGTGTCTACATACCCAATCGCTAACTTGGTTAAATTTTGCACCCAACGCGGAGTCATCACCGCATTAATTACCGCGGGCATTTTCGCCATCAGCGGTAACATTGTCTCAATATTACCTACCAGGTAATCTTTAGCAGGACGCTGGTAGCGATCATAATAGATATTCAAAAAACGCGAACGGAAATTAGGAACGTCCACTTTAATCGGGCATTGACTGGCACACGCTTTACACGCTAAACAGCCATTCATCGCTTCGTAGACTTCGTGCGAGTAATCGTACTCTTTCTTTTTGTTATAACTGTTTTTAATTCGGTCAATGATCTGCTTGATACTTGGGCGCTTGGTGAGCAACTGTTGCTCAAGCTCAATAGGGTCTACGCCCTGCTCAGCCAATTGTCGTAACCATTCACGCACCAGACCCGCTCGCCCTTTTGGTGAGTGACGTCGATCCGCGGTTACTTTCATTGAAGGGCACATTGGCGAGTCGAGATCATAATTAAAGCAGAGACCATTGCCATTACACTCCATCGCTTGATTGAAGCTATCTCTCACCTCTATCGGAATTTGGCGATCATAAAAACCCCGTTTGGTGTCTGATACTTTAACCAACGTCGCATCACTATGAAGCGGCGTACATATTTTACCTGGATTCATTTTATTATCAGGATCAAACGACGCTTTCACTCTGCGCAATTCAGTAAAGAGTGCTTCGCCAAAAAATGCAGGGCTATATTCTGAGCGGAACCCTTTTCCATGCTCCCCCCACATAAGTCCGCCATACTTTGCCACCAGCGCCACCACGTCATCAGACACTTCGTGCATCAACTTTTCTTGTAGCGGATCGCACATATCTAACGCAGGCCTAACGTGTAATACCCCTGCGTCTACATGTCCAAACATACCGTAATGTAACTCTTTACTGTCGAGTAACTGACGAAATTCAACAATAAAATCGGCAAGGTTCTCTGGTGGCACGCAAGTATCTTCAGCAAAAGCAATCGGTTTAGCGCTGCCTTTTGTAGCCCCTAACAGACCAACCGCTTTTTTGCGCATGTTATAAATGCGACCGATACTGGCAATGTCATCACAGCGCTGATAACCAATGACACCGCACGCTTCAGTCTGTTGCATCTGCTCTAGCTGCTCCACTAAAGTGGAAACTTGTTGGTTTACTTGCTCAACATTATCCCCAGCAAACTCAACCATGTTAATGCCCTGCATCTCTTTGCCAGGTACATCACTAATAAGATCGTTAACACTGTGCCAAACGATATCTGCGCGGGCTAAATTCAAGACCTTAGAGTCAATAGTTTCCACTGACAGAGCATTCGCTTCAACCATAAACGGGGCATTACGTAGGGCTGAGTCAAAGCTGTTGTATTTAATATTGAGTAACACACGGGCTTTTGGGATCGGTGTAATGTTTAATTTAGCTTCAGTAATAAATGCTAATGAGCCCTCTGCACCACACAGTACTCGGGTAATATCAAATTGGGTAAGGTCATTATCATACGCATTTTTAAGATCGTACCCCGTTAAGAATCGATTTAAAGGGGGGAACTTATCAAGGATCTGCTGGCGGTTATGGCGGCACACCTGCTCGGTCACTTTCAGTGCCTGTGTGGCGAGACTGCTGTCGTTCAGTTGTTCAATATCGTCAATGGCATGGGGTTGAGTTTGCAACACAGAACCATCGGCAAATACTGCTTCAAGAGAGAGGACATGGTCTGAGGTTTTGCCATATTTTAATGAACCTTGACCTGAGGCGTCAGTATTGACCATACCACCAATAGTCGCGCGGTTACTAGTCGAAAGGTCTGGTGAGAAAAAATAGCCATGGGGACGTAAAATATCATTCAATTGATCTTTAACCATACCACTTTGAACTCTCACCCAGCCCTGTTCAACATTAAGTTCAACCAACTGGTTCATATGACGTGAGAGATCAACAATAATGCCTGGAGTAAGCGATTGGCCATTAGTCCCGGTACCACCACCACGCGCTGAGAACGTCACAGATAGAAACTGAGGTTTTGCCGCCAGTTGACCAATTAATATGACATCATTGGTACTTTTAGGGTGGATAACCGCTTGTGGCAGCTGCTGGTAGACACTGTTGTCGGTGGCCACCGCAAGACGACTGGCGTACTGTTTTTCGATATCCCCCGTAAATCCAGACTGAGCGAGCTGGTCTAAGTAATCGAGTGTGTGTGAATCAATTGCTGATTGGTATGGTAATGCCGGTATCATCGCTTCTTTCCTTTTCCCTATGTCTACTGAATCCATCAGTATGGGATTTTTATAATTACCTCCACTTTACAACATTCCGTTACAGTAAAAAATTCTAATATCAGTTATTCACATAAAATCTTTATAATTCAGGCGGCATGGCTGCACACTGCTGCTGTAACTGCTCTAAAGCCTCAACAAATTGCGTATTGCTAAATGAGTCTTCAGCAAATCGAAGCAATTTCGCGTTCTGCCAACTCTGAGTAGATGCTCCGTTGCCATAGAGGATCTGATACACAAACCACTCTCCCTCTTGTCGTAAATACTCTAGATTGGCCGCCACGCGTAACGGTCTAGTCTCGTGATTCAAATAGAAATTAAAATCTCCATTACAATCTCTGGCTACCATAGACCCTTGCTCATTTTTAATCGCAATATAAGGGATAAAAGTATTCAAATAATAGCGAAGCTGCCATTGACCAGCCGTTTGAGAAGGCAAGATGTAGAGAATCTCTTCTGGTGCTTCACTCTCTGATTTCACTAAAGAGGAGTGGCCAATTTCCGCAGGCTCAGTGTCCAGCTTTGTCTCAACCTCCTTTTCTACTATTGGCGGTATAGGTGTGTGGTTAATCAGTGACTGCATCCACTCAACCACAGTCCATTCCACTTTGTGATACGACATGTATCCAGCACTAAGAGCCATAATGATGATAAACAAAACCGCGATAGCGATGGAGCGCAGTGAATGACTCTTTTTATCTGATGATTGATAACGCGGGCTTTGCCTGTTTTTAAACGCTAAAATTTGTTTCTCAGCCTCGGCAAGAGAGATCCTTGTTTTCATCAAGGCTTCATTGGCTTGATTCAGTTTTTGCTGTTGCTTGGTATAGTGCTGATTCTCTTGTTGCAGCTTGCTATTCTCTTGTTTAAGTTTCGCTATCATCTTATGCATGGATTGAGCTTGAATCACTGTTTCAGCATCTACTGAGCTTGAGCTATACACATCCTGCACCCCACTACCTGAAAGGACTTTTTCATAGGCTCGGTTGATCAGCAGCATCAAAGCGGGGTTGCCTCCTTTATCTGGATGCACCCTGTTACTCAGCAATTTATACTGGCGCTTTATCTCTTGTTCACTACTATTGGGAGTAGTGCCTAGAATATCGTGATAGCAATCCATTTAACTAATATCCTGATTAAAAAAACAATTGATGAAAGAAGTACGACTTTATATAGCCTTGATTCTAATTTAGTTATCGGATGAAATAAACAAAGCTTGAATATAAGTAGTTGAAGCCCTATCTCTCATTCTGATGCTTTATCGGTATACACACTACCTAAAATCAGGCATAAATCGGCTATAGGTCTTTTCTGAGAATTAAATGATGAAAAAAACAAAAACAGTCACTACCGAAGATATCCTGCTTAAACTATGCCAATCCGTTACTGGTGTGTTGTCTAAAGCAACAGACGCTTCCATTAACTACTCTGCAATGGTTCAAAAAATCAACAAAACCAGCTTAAAACCTGATGTGGGTTGTTTTGTTCTTTTTGATGGTGGTTTTTCAGGTCTGGTTGTCACTAACTTTACCTCTCAAGCTGCGTTAGAGATCTACCAAGATTACATGCTACACATGGGCATGCCCCTTGAAGAGTTAGCGATCATGCACACCTCTGATGAAGTGGCAAATGTACTGGGTGAGTTAATGAATCAAATCATTGGTGATTTCACTGGTAAAGTACAAAAAGATCTACAGACGTCAATTACACAGAACCAACCAAAAATGCTAGCGTTGAATAAGCAAGTTAACTTGTCGGTTGATACTAACTTAGATCGCCCACAAGCTCGTCGCGTCACCTTTACTACGCAGAAGAACAACATCTTCTATCTTGAGCTAGCAATGGACAAAACTGAGTTCATTCAACTGCACGACTTTGAAAAAGAAGAAGACACTTGCCCTGATAGCATCATCGAGCAAGAACGACTCTCTCAACAGCAAAAAAAGGCAGAGACTGAAACTAAATCGCAAGCTGAAGTAGACAACGATCTCCTCGATGAACTAGGTATCTAACACTCATATCTAGTAGCTTCCTACGATAATCCATCTCGTATTAGTCACATATTGATACGGGATGCATCGATTGAATTCCCCATTCAAACAGTTTTACCTTTCACATTTCTTCATCATCAAGTAAAATAAGCGCCCTTTTTAGAATTTGGATCTCTCTATGTCGAACAGCAAGCAAAAGGCACTGAAGAAAATAGCGAAGTGTCTTGAGCTGGGTAATTCAGCAAACGTCAATGAAGCCGCTCAAGCTATAAAAATGGCTCATCGATTGATGCTAAAGTACGGTTTAGACAAAGATGACATTGAATTTATAAAACTTGGTAAAACCAAGTCTACTCACCTACTACCTACAACGATTAGCTCTACGGTTCTTAGAATTATCCGCGGAATTAATACTCGATTTGGTGTTGAAGCGGTGCTAACCAATCATAAAGGGTTAAAACGTGCTGAGTTCATCGGAGAAGCAGATCGTGCGATATTTGCTGCCTTCGCCTTTGACATTATCTATCGTGAATTAAATGAACACAGTGGTTTGTTTAAAAACAGCTTCTCAGGATCTGGGACAAGTACCGTTGAAGTGACTCGCCGAGTCAGTTCATTTGTGGCTGGCTGGGTAGAAGGTGCGTTGGAAAAATTGCCTATTATCAGTCCAGATGACGATTCAAACAATAAAATCAATGACTATATAGATAAAGAGTTTCAGAACATCGACAGAGAGACCTTTAAACAGCAATTGCGTGACGCGATGGGTAAGATCACTGCCGATTATGAAAAAGGACTGAAAAAAGGACGTAAGCTCTCTGTAAGCCGACCTATTGACGGTGCACAAGCACCGAAAATGCTACGTTAATACTATTACTCTTGAGTTTCGCCTTTAGTGGCTAACTCTTTTTTGACTCTTAGTGCTGCAAAGCGAGCCATTCTAAGCGCTTCATCACCATGACGCTTGATACTGAATGATTTTGAGCATTTGCGGCCATTAAAGTCTCGCCACTCAACAGACCACGCTTCATACTGCTTTACCGTCTCGTCTTTCATCTTTTTCACTTGGACAGTTTTGCGAATATTCACCCCTTTTCCACGATGAAACTGTTTACGATACGCGCCCTTTTTAATCATGGCCCACTTACTTGATCCCCAGATCTCCCGACCTACAGTATTTAAGTATTTTATGGCTTCGGCTTTCGGGTCTTCATATTTGGATTGGCTGAAATGCTTTATGTGGTAGCTGCCTTCAGGCTCAGGAATTTTCGCCCGGTAAGCACCATGTTTTAAAGCAGTAATTCCGTACATTAAAATAACCTCAAAAAAATTATGACAAATCCATTCATGCGAGCTAGATATCATCCCTAAGCGCTATCTTCATATATTATAATACTTATCTACTTAACTGTAGGGTTCGAAGTAAGATTCGGCCTCTTTTTACTTCACGGTTTCTTTATTTATTGTGAAATTTAACATTGTTGCAACAATGATGTATTATGTGCTTGAAAATACAGTTTATCTAGAAAATAAATGATATATATAATAATCATAGAGGAATAAAAATGTTTGGAATAGAAGGGATTTGTGATTGGTGCCATCGCCCAGCGATGCTGCTTCAACACAATTATTGTGATGGCTTAAAACATTATTCCTGTGAAGAGTGTAATGATCACGCTCAGCAAGATGTTCGTCAATTCAATCAAGCTGAAATGGCATTAAGCAGTGCTAAGGCAACAGTCAATAGCTAGGTCTCTCGTATAAGATTGAAGACCGTGAAAGGCAGAATAATCATTATTCTGCCTTTACTCTTTTATATGCCCTTAGATTCACAACCTACCACACGATAAATCATGGCCCCGAGTACTGCCCCAATCACAGGTGCTAACCAGAACAACCACAACTGCGATACAGCCCAGTCCCCTGCGAACAAGGCAACACCAGTACTTCTTGCTGGGTTTACCGAGGTGTTGGTAACAGGAATACTAATCAAATGAATCAGCGTTAAGCAGAGTCCAATAGCAATTGGGGCAAATCCGGCTGGTGCACGTTCATCAGTTGCACCAAGAATGACGATTAAGAACATCATAGTCATTACAATTTCACACACCAAGGCGGCCATTAAAGAGTACCCCCCTGGAGAGTGATCACCATAACCATTCGAAGCAAAACCTGTAGTCACATCAAACCCAGTTTGACCGCTAGCAATCACATATAAAACACCACCGGCGATCAGACCACCGGTTACTTGTGCCACAATATATGGCACTAACTGACTCGCAGGGAATCGTCCTGCCGTACACAAGCCAATCGACACGGCTGGATTCAAATGGCAACCAGAAATATGCCCGATCGCAAATGCCATGGTTAATACCGTTAAACCGAATGCCAGTGACACTCCAACAAAACCGATCCCCATTTCAGGGAAACCCGCCGCTAGTACGGCACTACCACAACCACCCAACACTAACCAAAAGGTACCGATACATTCGGCCATGTACTTATTCATTATTATTTCCTGTTCTATTTCAATATATTAACCTTCCAAAAAGCATAACGATCATTTGGAAAATAACGTGTTTCTTCAATGAGACTGTTCGGAATTATTGAATATGAGAAAAAAAATCAGAGAATAGAGACAGTAAGCCACTGTAGATTGCCAGTGTGGTTCTCATCAATGAAGTTTACGATAAGCATGAAATAACCCGAAGTTAACATATTGATATTTAGAATCATTGTGTACCACCGTAATAGAAACAAACAATAGCAAAGATTCAATTTGCAGTTTTTTTACACAAATCGCTTGCCAAGTAGCCGATTTGAAAGTACTGTATATATCCACAGGCTGTATATATGATCACTACTTAATTATAGGGAATTCAGCGATGAGCAATCAATACACACTACATAATAACGCGCTTGCTTTTAACAATGGCTATAACCGTAAAAACCCTCTTTCAGGCATTCAAACCTCAACAGTCGACAACAGCGATGCAGACCAGCTATTGAAGACATTAAAAGAGCTTAGCCGATTGAATAAATGGATTTTCATTACACATACCGCTGACATTCCCGAGAGAGGTATTTTAGAGGCCGCTGGTATTGATTTAAGTAAACTGGTTGTTCTAAAAGAGTCCTCTTCTCTTTCGGATTTAGAGGTTATTAATAAAGCGCTCTGCGCCAATACTGCAAGTGCTATCATCAGCGCAAAACCTGAGCACCATAAAGATGCCCTGTCTGTTTTACAACACGCTGCAGAGTTTACAACCAAGGTTATGTTTACTAGTTCTGCTGTTTCTCTACACTAAGTAATACAGAGTATTACCAATCGTTAACAATTTATAAATATTAGCGTCTGAGAAGGTGTTCTACCTCAGATAATCGGCAAATTTGTAAATCTAAAGCTCCACGCTAAGTGAAAACGCTATATAATTCTGAGCTTCATTTTTGCTCAGAGGTTCCTTTGGAGAAAAAACTTGGTTTAGGCTCATTGACTGCATTAGTTGTTGGCTCAATGATAGGTGCGGGGGTATTTAGCCTACCGCAAAATATGGCGGCAGTCGCCAGTCCGGCAGCAACATTGATTGGCTGGATAATCACTGGAATAGGCATGACTTTTCTTGCTTTCTCTTTTCTCTTCTTATCTCGCATCAAACCTGACATTGAAACTGGCGTATTTGGATACGCTCAAGCGGGTTTTGGCAACTTCATCGGCTTTAATTCAGCCTGGGGTTACTGGCTCAGTGCCACACTCGCTAACGTCTCTTACCTTGTTATTGTTTTCAGCACGTTTGGAATGCTCTTTGATACTCCGGATAATATTCTGTTCGGTGACGGAAATACCTACCTCTCTCTCGCAGGCTCTTCCCTTCTACTTTGGGCGATACACCTTTTAGTCTCAAAAGGCGTACAAACCGCTTCTTTGATTAACCTGGTTACCACCATCGCAAAAATTGTCCCGCTAGGTATTTTTATTGTTTTTGCTTTTATGGCATTTAAATGGGACACCTTCGTATTTGATTTCTCAGGCCTCCATTTTGGAGAAGAGACGGGGCTTTTAGATCAAGTTAAAGCCTGTATGTTGATTACGGTATGGGTGTTTGTTGGTATCGAAGGGGCTGTTATTGTTTCGAGCCGTGCTAAACATAGACAGGATATCGGACGAGCAACCATTATGGGCCTTGCCACGGCCTTAACGATCTATGTGTTAGTTAGTCTACTTTCAATGGGAGTCATTAAGCCGGTTGAACTCGCTGGGTACGACAATCCATCAATGGCGGTCATACTTGAACATATCATTGGACCATTTGGCCGACTATTAATTTCTATTGCTCTACTTATCTCTGTGTGCGGTGCATTTTTAAGTTGGACCGTTCTGGCTTCAGAAGCGCCTTATTTGGCTGCTAAATCAAACATGTTCCCTTCTGTTTTTTCCAAACAAAATAGCGCTGGCTCACCAATTAATGCTCTGCTATTAACTAATGGTGGTGTCCAAATTTCACTGTTATTGGTAACTTATCTTGGTGGTACTTATGACAAGCTGTTAATTATCGCTTCTGAGATGATTTTGGTCCCTTACTTTTTAGTGGCTGCTTATATGCTTAAAATTGCGATTGAAACTAAGAACCGTGGTTCGCATTTGTTGGTAGGTATACTGGCAACAGTATATGGAATATGGTTGCTGTACGCTTCTGGTTTAGAGTACCTATTGCTTTCATCACTGCTCTACCTGCCAGGTGTCTTCTTTTACCTTAAAGCAAGAAAAGAGCATCAATTAACGGCATTCAACACGAAAGATATTGGTCTCCTTATCGCGTTAGTCATCGCCTCGATGATGGCCGTGTATTCACTGTTTAGCGGCTAAGGCTACCTGCTTCAAAGTACACACTTTCAATGACAATAAACCCCACCAGCGTGGGGTTTATCGAATTACATGCCTAACCCTTCACTGATCGAGTCAATTTCATTAATGTCCATGTTGTGTATGTCCAGTTCTTGGTTTAGCTCAGAGCGTCGCTGTTTCAAGCTATCTAATGCATTACAAGAATCTGAAGCACTGTCCCAGCCCTTCCCACTCTCATAAGCTTGGCAGTCTGCTGTCATTCTTTTGATCTTAGCGGGTAAAGTATTCAGCTCTTGCTCAATAATAATCACCTTCTCTTTCAATACCAATTGACGTTGAAAAAGCTCTTTTGCACGGCTAAGCATCGTTAATTGCAAACCGACTTGATTATTCAACTGATCGACGGTGGCATTCAGAGATTCAACTTGGCTATCCAACTCCTCATTTTGTCGATTCATGTCAGCGTTTTTCGTTTTCAGCGTTTGGTTTGTCTCTTCTAGCTTTGTTAGGTTGGCTTTCAGCTTTAGCTCTTCCTGATTAACCACCTCTACTTTCACCTCTTGCTGTTTTTGCTGCGCTTCAATGATTGATTGACTTAATTTTTCAAGATTCTGCTTGTACTTCTCAACGGTGTGATTCGAATCAGCCAGTTTCAATTCGATTTTTTGATACGCTTCACGCCACTTAGTAGAGGAGAGGTGATCGCCTATGAATCCCCCCACAGCTAGACCAAGTAATACACCAAGTAGTGCGACCCAATAGAAACCCGCTTTATGTTCTTCAATGACGACCACGTCACTATCGTTCATCTCTTGATGTTTGTCGTATCTCTGTTTCAAGCTTAACCTCGTGACCTATCTAAATAATTCCATTGTCATCACTACCAATATATAGGCAACCAGCGATCCTAATACGCTAATAATGACAAATTTTTGCAGTTTTTCATTGGTTCGGTAGCGAATTAGAAGAAAACTCACTAGCAAAAGACCAAATATTGCACCGATTCTCAACATAACTCACTCCCCAATATATACCGCTATCACTTTAGCATATCCATGTCCCGTTTGATTGATTTTTACAGCTTTATCATACACTTTGACTTTTCGAGAACATTAAGAGCTTTCTTTTGTGCTAATTTAAATACTGTATCTCGATTTATTAAGCGGAGCATCATGCGTAACCTTATCTTAGTACTGTTTTTACTTATTTCACCGCTGTTTTCAGTGCAAGCCGAAAGCACGCCAACAGAGTTACTGCGTACACTCGATCAACTCAATGAAGATTTAGTTAAATTGGCCGTGGAATCCATTGAGTTCAGTGGTAGTGACCTCGAAATTGTTCGTGCTCAACGTTTAGATAAAAACATCGCACTGCGTAAAACCATTGGTCAGCTCATCAAACTTGATGACCCTTCTGTTCACAGCCGACTGATTACTGAAGTAAATAAGCAGCTAGCCTATACCAATGAAAGCATTGAGTTTGTCAGTAAAACCATTAAACGGCTACAAGAGAGAATAGACAATGAGAGCTATGAAAGTCGCCTCTCTTTACAAAATAATTTTAACGACAAGCAGAGCCTGCTGTTTCACATTTACCACGACCAATGGCAAAACTATCAGTGGTTGACCTATTTAGGGGTAACCAATACAGACTTGCGAGATAAGTTTCGTTTACTGATTGATCAAAAAATAAAATTTTCATCTGCTTCATTGACGTTTGATCTCAGTAATTTCGATCTACTCAACGATCAGATTACCCACTCTTCTGAAAGCGAAAAAGCTAAGTTACAACCTCAACATCTGTATATGCAGAGGAAGATTGATAATTCAACCAACCAATTCGCTTCATTAATTGATCTTGCCGATCAACTCGGTTTACCTACGACCGATTTTAAACGCCAAATCTTCACCACCACCGGTAACCTCACTGAAGGTATATTTACTCTGTCAGTCATTACCTCAATTAGTAAAGAGTGGATTGAAACGTCGGTTAATTGGATTCTTACCAACACTCCTGATTTACTCTTTAAGCTCTTTATCTTTGCATTACTGGTTGTGATTACTCGTAGTCTATCGAAAATTACGCGTAACGTGGTAAAACGAGCGGTGGTCGCACCTCACTTAAAGATGACTCAGTTGATGCAGGATTTCTTTGTATCAATATCAGGAAAAGCAGTCTTCTTCATCGGTTTATTGATCGCTCTCTCTCAGATTGGATTAAACCTAGCACCAGTGCTCACCGGTTTTGGTGTCGCGGGTATTATTATTGGTTTTGCATTGCAAGACACCCTATCTAATTTCGCCTCTGGCATGATGTTACTCATCTATCGCCCCTTTGATGTCAATGACCTGGTTGAAGCTGGCGGGGTTCGAGGTAAGGTAAGCCACATGAGCTTAGTGAATACCACGATTCGAACCTTTGATAACCAGATCATCATCTTACCAAATAGCAAAATTTGGGGTGATGTCATCATGAATGTCACTCATGAGCGTGTACGACGTGTGGATATGGTTTTCGGTATTGGTTACAGCGACAGCATTCCCCACGCCGAACGGGTATTGGCGGAGATTATCGATAACCACGAGAAGATTTTAAAGAAGCCCGAGTGCAATATCAAAGTACAAACACTCAACACCTCCTCCGTTGATTTTGTGGTTCGTCCTTGGGTAAAAACGGATGATTACTGGGATGTTTATTGGGATGTAACTCGTGAAGTGAAAATGCGCTTTGATGAAGAAGGCATTTCAATCCCCTTCCCACAACAAGATGTTCATATTCACAACGTGGCAAAAAAGAGCAGCGATCGCATGACGCAGGTAGCGGGAGCTAAAATTGGAAAGGCGCTCTCAACTTTTAGAAAGCGATCTACAATAGACGAAGATAAACCTACTGGCGGTTAATGATTAGCTGAGCGCCAAGCGCAATGAGTACCGCCCCTGTGATTGACTCAATTCTTCTGTTAACCGCAGGGTTGGCCATAATGCGTTTGGCCTTTTCAACCAACAGCGCCACTATAGTTTGCCACACCATTGCAATCATAAAATGCAGTGCCGCCAATATCATCGATTGAGCAATTGCCGAGTAGCTTGGGTCAATAAACTGAGGCAAAAAGGCCAAATAGAAGATGGCCGTTTTGGGGTTCAATACATTCGAGAGTAACCCTTCTCTAAAAGAGCGTTTCATATCTAATGTTGAACCGGCACATGCATCAAAACGCATCGACTCAGACTTTCTAGCAGAGCGAATACTCGACACACCTAACCAGATCAAATACGCCGCTCCTAACATCTTAACAGCTTCAAATAACCAGGCAGAGTTTAGTAGTAATACAGAGATACCAATAGCGGAAAATAGTGCGTGTACAAATAGACCACTACAGATCCCCAAGCTACTGATTACCCCATCTTTCCATCCTGCACGACTGGTATTTCTGATCACCAGTGCCGTATCCAATCCTGGGGTTAACGTTAGCAGCGTAATCGCAATTAAAAATGCCCAAATATCCATATCATTACCTCTTTTCTGTGCTGTGAATCACTTTACGTGAACACTAGCAATCTGGCCATCAATGATTTGCTTTGTTTCCTCTGCATGCCCCTATATGATGGGCGCAACTGAAGGATTCTAAAACAACAATATCTCTATTGTTAAGCCTGTCTAAGGAGACTCAATGAGCCATTATCAAAAACTCGTATCTCACTTCCATAAGATTTCTCGCTTTAACCACCTTGGCGCAATCTGTGGCTGGGATCAAGCCGCTGTCATGCCAGCAGGCGGTAACCAAGCTCGATCTGAAGCAATGGCTGAACTCTCTGTTCATGTCCATCAATTAACCACACAGCCTCAATTAGGCGAATGGTTTGATAATGCCCATACAGAAGCTCTCTCCGTTACTGAAGCGGCAAGTTTACGAGAGATGAAACGCCAATGGCAACAAGCGACTGTGTTACCAGAGGCGCTTGTTGAAGCCAAGTCTCTTGCGGGCTCAAAATGTGAACATGCTTGGCGCGAACAACGTGGTCAAAATGATTGGGAAGGGTTTGCTAAAAACTTCAAAGAGGTGGTTGAGCTTTCTCAAGAAGAGGCTCAGATTCGTGCTCAAATAGCGGGGAAAACACCTTACGATGCGATGTTGGATCTTTATGAACCAGGGGCTACTTCAGCCTCTTTAGATACACTTTTTAATGACACCAAAACCTGGTTACCTGACTTAATTGCTCAGGTCGGTGACAAGCAAGCCAGTGAGACCCTCATTACCCCTGCGGGCACCTTTGATAGAGATATCCAGCAGAAACTCAGCCTTGATGTAATGAAAATGCTAGGCTTTGATTTCAATCACGGCCGCCTCGATATCAGTGTTCACCCTTTCTGTGGTGGTGTGCCTAGCGACGTACGTATTACCACTCGTTACGAAGATGATGAATTCATTCAAGCCTTAATGGGCACAGTACATGAGTCAGGTCACGCCCGGTACGAACAAGGCCTTCCCAATGAGTTTGCTGGACTTCCGGTTGGTGATGCTCGCTCAATGGGCATTCATGAATCACAAAGCCTATTTTTTGAAATGCAATTAGGCCGCAGCAGTGAGTTCATGAGTCACCTTGCGCCAATGACTGCCCAAGCGTTTGGTCAGCAAGATAGTCCTCTCTTCTCAAAAGAGAACATGCTAAAACTTTATACACGAGTAAAACCTGATTTTATCCGTGTTGATGCGGACGAAGTTACCTACCCAGCACACGTCATATTGCGTTATGAGCTTGAACGCGATCTGATGAACGGTGATATCAGTTATAAAGATATTCCTGAGTTGTGGGACCAAAAAATGCAGCAGTATCTTGGCCTATCTACCGCAGGCAATTATAAAAATGGTTGTATGCAAGACATTCATTGGACTGACGGGAGCTTCGGTTACTTTCCAAGCTACACGTTAGGCGCGATGTACGCAGCGCAGTTTATGGCAGCGATGAACAAAGACCTGAATGTGATGGAGTCTGTTGCTAATAACAACCTTGCTCCAATCTTTACTTGGTTGGGTGACAACATCTGGTCAAAAGGCAGCACGTTAACCACCGATGAGCTGGTTAAAGGTGCAACGGGTGATACCTTAAATGCCAAGTACTTCCAAGATCATTTGAGAAGTCGTTACCTTTAATTAAGTCTATTCATATATCTGGTTCAGCCTTTAGAATCAGATATATGAAAGCTTGCATGGTTTTTTTTAGCTTCTGCTCCTAAGAACTTGTCACAAATTAGAAAGCTCTTTTCGAACTATTTCTGCACCTGCACTTAGGGCATTGAGCTTCGCTGTTGAGACCTCACGAGACAAAGGGGCCATTCCACAGTTAGTACAGGGATAAAGCTGTTCAGCATCAACATACTTTAGTGCTTCTCGCAACGTATTAGCGACTTCCTCTGGTGTTTCTATTTTGTTGGTCGTAACATCAATCGCTCCGACCATCACTTTCTTACCTCGAATAAGTTCAAGCAGATCCATAGGCACTCGTGAGTTGTGACACTCTAACGAGATAATATCGATATTGGATTTCTGCAATTTCGGGAATACTTTTTCGTATTGTCGCCACTCAGTGCCTAACGATTTTTTCCAATCAGTGTTGGCTTTAATGCCATAACCATAACAAATATGAATTGCAGTTTCGCACTTCAACCCTTCGATGGCTCTTTCTAAACAAGCAATCCCCCAATCATTGACATCATCAAAAAAGACATTAAATGCGGGCTCATCGAATTGAATGATGTTGACACCCGCCGCCTCTAATTCTTTCGCTTCTTCATTAAGGATCTTAGCAAATTCCCAAGCCAGTTTTTCGCGGCTCCCGTAATGCTCGTCATAAAGCGTATCAATCATCGTTATAGGTCCAGGCAACGCCCACTTAATAGGTTGCTTGGTTTGCTGACGCAGAAACTTAGCATCTTCAACAAAGACTGCCTTTTCGCGACTCACTGGGCCAACAACGGTCGGTACGCTTGCCTCATAGCGGTTACGAATTCTAACCGTTTTCCGATTTTCAAAATCCACACCGCTAAGGTGCTCAATAAACGTGGTCACAAAGTGTTGGCGAGTTTGTTCGCCGTCACTAACAATATCTAGCCCTGCAAGCTCTTGTTCTTGCAAAGAGACTCGTAACGCATCGCGCTTACCATCAATAAGTTCTTCACCTTGCAGCTTCCAAGGGGACCAAAGAGTTTCGGGTTGAGCCAACCAAGAGGGTTTAGGTAAGCTACCAGCAGTGGAAGTCGGTAATAGTATTTTCATTGTCATTCCTGTCTAGATTCTCGTTATTAATTAAGCGTAATTTGCAGACCATTTGGTAAGAATCGATTGATAGGGCTTGATAAAATACTCCTCGGCAAACTTGCCCTGTTCAATCGCAAGTTGGTTCCGCTCTTTGCGGTCATAAACGATTCGAGTTAACGAGTGATCTAGGTTCTTCAAGTTCGGTTGGTAACACTTACCTGCAACCGCATTGGCATTGTAGATCTCTGGTCGATATATTTTTTGGAACGTCTCCATGGTGCTGATCGTGCTGATTAGCTCAATGTTCGAATAATCATTGAGCAAATCACCAGAAAAGTAGAATGCCAAAGGTGCTACGCTATTCGTCGGCATAAAGTAACGAACTTGTAAGCCCATTTTTTGGAAGTATTGCTCAGTTAACGACGACTCATTTGGCTGATATTCAAAACCCAAAACAGGATGTTGATTTTCAATTCGATGATAAACTTTATTGTCCGACACGCTCAGACAGATCACTGGCGGCTTTTTAAAATGTTGTTTGTACACATCTGACTTAACGAAATACTTAAATAACTTTCCATGCAGATCACCAAAATTATCTGGAATACTAAATTGAGGCTGATTCTTGTTGTGATCCAGCAGTAGAACGCTAAAGTCGTAATCACGCACGTAAGAAGAAAAGTTGTTGCCAACAATACCTTCAATACGTTCGTTGGTTTTGTGATCAACAATGTTGGTTTTCAGTACTTCAATAGATGGGAATGTTTCATCACTGTCTTGAATACTTATATCAACGGAGATGATTTCAAGCTCTACCGAGTAACGGTCACCTTTCGGATTGTCCCAATGTGTCAAAGCATTGAATCGATTGTCGATCATTCTCAGTGCATTGTGCAGGTTCTCATGGTGACTTTTTCCTCGGGCTAAATTGGCAAAATTAGTCGTAATACGTGTATTGTCTGATGGCTGATAATTTTCATCAAAGCGAATGCTTTTGATGGTAAATGTGAAATCGTTTTTCATTGTGATTCGGCATCCTTTTTCCTAGTATAAAAGCAGACTGCATGTTTACTCTGTAAGTGAAATAGTATTGAATTTTTTAATGTTGTCACTGTGGCCAACACCAGATCAGTCTGTTTGTTATACTTGAACAACTAATTGAATAACATTAGTTTTTTTTCACATGAAACATGAAGATTATTCATAGTTTGAATCACTGAGAGTACTCTTCGATTAAATACCACTACGTACTTTTCGGCATGAATTCATCAGCGAAGAGCTTGGTGAGTCGTAGGTGGACATTTAAGAGGCCGTATTGGTAACACTTAGAAACTAGAACAAACATGAAGAGATGCCCCTCACAATTGAGGGGCATTTTTAATGTGAATAAAGACATCAAACCAAATTATTCGGTAAATATATTCTCTTTCCCATTATGCGGCCCTCCAAGCAGAATCAACCGCTAATTGAACCTCATGTGGCAAAGTCCCAGGAAGAATACTTTCAAAGCTCGATCCGTCATTCGCCTGATAACCAGCCATCACTTCTACTAACTTGTTAACTTGATTTGCAGCAAGGGTAGAACCGTCACTATTGGTAAATTGATCAATTCTCGAAACATCATATTTATACCAGCCTCTAATACTGACTTCATCGGTGGACCCTAGTATTTTAACATCCAGATTAAGGCCATTTCGCTCGAACCAAATATTCTCAGTAGCGACTCCGTCAAACGTTAAAGTATCGTTTCCTTCTGTGTCAAAGTTATAGACATCATCCTGACCATCCCCAGATGCGAAGTAGTAAGTATCGCTACCATCCCCTCCATACAGTTTGTCATTCCCCTGTCCACCTATTAGATGATCGTCACCTTCATTTCCATACAAGAAATCATTACCACTCCCTCCAATGAGAACATCCACATTAATCCCACCTTTTAAGCGGTCATTTCCAGAGCCGGCCATCAGTAAGTTATTACCCGCAACACCAATCAGAAGGTCATCTCCTTGTTGGCCAAACAGTTGATCGTTGCCTTCTCCACCAATCAATCTATCTCGGCCCAAACCACCCCAAGATATATCATTTCCACTGCCTGAATGAATAAAATCATTTCCTTCACCACCAATTAACCAATCGTCTCCATCACCGCCACGCAGTTGATCGTTACCGTTGCCGCCATCGAACATTACATCATGGCTACCGTCAGTGGAGATGGCATCATTGCGTACCCCGCCAATAACCACATGAGCATTTTCACCAGATAAGCTAAGTCTATTATCTATATCATCAGAGAGAAGCTTAATTCCTACACCATCCGTTTGAATATCAATGGAGCCATCTGAGGCTTTACGGAAAGAGAAGTCTGAATACTGTAGAGCGGTATCAGCAAAGGTGTGAGTCGAACCGTCAGAGCGAGTATAGTTTCCTAATCCGTAGATGACGTTACCACTACTCTTGTGTTGATTTTGATCTGATGAAAGGTCGATGGACGAGATGCCCATATTTTGCATCGATGTAAACTCACCGATATCAGTTTCACCATCTTGGTCTTTATCTTGCCAAACCCCAAACTGTTTCCACTTGTCATCTTTATTATCCAGAACGCCATCATTGTTACTGTCAAATGCGGTCAAACCTTCAAGGTCCGTTTCAGCCCCTAGTTTGTAATCGACAAAAGCAATCTCATCTCGATCTTTTATTACCCCATCTGAATCTTTATCGAACGCCAAAATCCCATCATCTTTACCAGCCCAACCCACTCTATTTCGATAGCCATCACCTGAAATATCGTAAAATGCCGAAGACTCATCCAGCGAGGTCAGTTCAACACCGTCCCCGTCTAAATCAAGGATAATTGGTGGGCCGAAACGTCCACGATCATTGCTATTACGTGAGTCTCGATAGCGATCATTACGGCTACCAGAGCTTCTTCGTTCTCTCCTATCACTGCCACTTTCTCGATCAGGCGTTTTATTTATCACGTTTTGATATACTGCTTCAGGGCCGTTTACATCACTTGCGCCACTCTCTTCGGCTAATGCTACATTCTCCGGTTGACTCCAATGCTCTTTATACTGTTCTCGTTTCTCACTGCCATTTTTATCAGGGTCAAAGCTGCCATTTGTAATATTCTGCTCAGCTTCATATTCACCATTTTGGTTGTAGTTGTGGTCCAACGCTTTCTCTTCTTGCGCTTTTCCTCGTAAGTGTTCAGGTCCATGCCATAAGTCAGGTCTTGGTACGTACTCTGATTGAGGGAAACTGTAATTGGTCATCTTGTATACCAAACGACCAAATGTCTCGCACACCATGTATTCGGCATCAAGCCAACTAGCAGCTGCAACACCAAGTGCAGCTCCAGGAGCAAACCCAATCCCTGCCCCAACCGTCCCACCTATAGAACCAACCACAGCTTTGCAAGCCGCATCATAGATTCCTGCGACTTTATTGTCTGAAGTGGTAATTGTGTATGTTGCGGAAACAAATCCATTCGTTTTGGATACATACTTTCCAAACGCTTTGTAATCATCAATTGTTGAGTTTGCCATTCCCTCTGCCAGTGCTGCGTGACCAGTGATAACAGCATCAATAATCGTTTGACCTGTTGTCTTATCTTGCTTCTCTTCCTTGTTCATTTGATCTCTCCTTTATCTTTCAGTATTAGGATGTAAATTGAGGTAACAAAGGCTGGTATTCCACGCATAGAGCCATAAGCACACATTACATACATTGTATAACCGGGCAGACTATCAATAGGGTTCCATAGAAATGAAAGCCGCCCTGATGGATCTGGCTGACCTACGGTGCTATAGGCTAAAAAAATAGAAGAAATAAATAGTATCCCCCCTAAAAGCGCCGCAAAAATTCGCCAATTTGATGGGGATAGTTCACTCAAAAATTCGGCAAAATTAAATCTCATCAAGAATAGAACTTCCAATAAAGATAGATATATCCCAAGTACAATACACATCGGAATTAAAATCATCAATATCACTGTAATATTTGAAAAATCAATTTCGTCCCCACCTAATACAATCACCTTTGAATATATTGAAGACATAACATCAAGATTCGACTTAATATAAACGAACATTTCTATGGGCAATATATTACCCAAATCAAAACCAGCGATAACATATATTGTAATAAATACAGCGATGAGCACATATCTAGATATTTTCATTGTTTTTACATAACGAAGCATTAACTCTCGACTATTGTTTTGATGAAACGCTTCTACATCTTGACCATAGAGGCTAGGACTGTAGAAATTACTGGCTGGCACGTTTAGATGACTATAATTATTTTTGCTTTCCGGCATTGTCCACCTCCGTGTTTATGGTGCTGAGTAAATAACTCATGACGGTTCTCCTTCCTAGTTTGATCTCTGCTGTTAATGACATGCCTGGTTCAAGTTGTCTGACCTTGCCGTCAGCAGTTATCTCGTCTTCACTGATATTAATGATCGCGCGGTACACTAACCCTAATCTTTCGTCTTGAATGGCACCTGCTGATATATTCTTTACTTGACCATTCAATTTCCCATAACGCGAAAAATCAAAAGCATCCAATTTAATGGCCACATCGTTGTTGTTTTCAATAAACCCAATATCCTTATTCAGGATCATAACTTCAGCTAGCACCTTTTCATTGTCCGGTACAATAACCAACAATGACTGACCTTCAATCGCCATTGCACTCTTATCTCGATAAAGTAAATCTTGTACGTAACCAGAAACCGGAGAGCGAATCGTATATTTCTCTAGCTCTAAATAGAGTTGTTCTAACTCTTTATTCGTTATTAACAGCTGCTCATCAAATTCAATTATCACCTCATTGCTTTTTAAAATAAGGTCCGATAGAAAAAGTGATTTTTCATTATTTATGGTGACAATATTTATTAATGAAGAGGCAACTCTATCTTTTAAAGACTCCACATCATATTGAACTTTCACTACTTCCTTTTTAAGGTCAATATAGTTATATGATGATAGCATTCTCTTTCTCTCCAATATTTCTAATGACGAGAGTTGTTGGTTTATTAACGGAAGCGTCGAACTTAAAGACTTTAGGTTTGACTTCTTTATCTTTATTTCAGATCTCTCTTTCAATATTAAACCATCATATTTTTTCATAACGGATTGAAATCGATTTATATCGATAGTTGCATGATATCTGCTCGTTTTATCATTGATGCTCTGCTTAGCCGTCTTGATGACTTCTGGTGTAAGTTTTTCAGCTTGATAGACCGTCATCACCGCCTGATAACGCTGTCGTTTTGTCTCTAGACTCTTTTTCCGCAATTCAATTTCTTGGATTTGGCTGATGATTTTTCTGTCGTCAAGAGCAACTAAAACCTGATCTTTGCCAACATACTGGCCCTCTTCTACATTTATCGACGTGATTTCGGCCGATACTAATGGATGAATGGGCCGCGCTAAACCACTAACAGTCAGTTGGCCTCTTGCAACTGCTACAACATCAATACGGCTGTAGGCTGCCCAAATGATCGCACTGATAATCAGAGCTAATATCACATATATGATGATACGACTCACCTTTGAAGGCGGTGTCTGTTGAACTTCCAGCACTGCCGGTAAAAATTCGGTATTAACCAGTTTGGCCTTCATACTGCAACCTCACCGTCGCCCAGTTGCATCGAATTTAGACGTGCATAGACTCCACCGTGATTGAGCAGCGAGAAGTGGTTGCCTCGCTCAATCACTTTGCCTTTTTCCAGAACAATAAGCTCATCACAGTGCCTTACTGTCGATAATCGGTGTGCAACAATCAGCACCGTGCGCCCCCGGCTAATTGCTCCCATGTTTTTCCGAATAATACGTTCAGACTCATAATCAAGCGCACTGGTCGCTTCATCGAAGATAATAATTTTTGGATTGGTTAATAACGCGCGAGCTATACCGATACGTTGCTTCTGCCCGCCTGAGAGCCGCGAACCATGCTCACCGACAACAGTGTCATACCCTTGTGGGAATTCTCGAACAAACTCATCAGCGCCAGATAACTGAGCAACCTTAACCACCAGCTCTAAAGGTGCAGCAGGCATGGCAAGCGCAATATTTTCTCGAATGGAAGTGTTGAACAGTATCGTTTCTTGTTGAACCACACCGATTTGGCTCCTAAGCCAAGATGGGCTCACTTGTGAAATATCGATGTCATCAATAAGTACCTGTCCATTTGAGGGTAAATATAAACGCTGCAATAGCTTAGTTAACGTGCTTTTCCCTGACCCAGAGCGCCCCACTAAGCCGTATTGCTTGCCTGCTTTAAAAGTAAGGTTGATTGCTTGCAAACACATTGGAAGGTCGGGCTGATATTGGAAATTGATCGCTTTGAACTCAATATGACCTTTAAGGTTGGGAAGTGTCGCTTTGTTGACTTCTAATGCGGGCTCTGACGGTGTATTTAAAATATCCCCGAGTCGTTTTACAGAAAGTGAAGCTTGTTGAAACTCTTGCCACAGTTGAACCAAGCGTAAAATCGGTCCATTAACCTGACTGGCAAACATGTTAAAGGCGATTAGCTGACCTACCGTCAACTCCCCCTTTATGACTAAATGAGACCCTAACCAAAGAATCACTAACGTAGTAATTTTGCTGATCCACTGAGACACTTGTTGAGCAATATTACCTAAATTCTGAGTTGAAAAGGTACTGGTGACAAACGCAGCCAGTTGTTCATCCCACTTTCTCTCCATCTGAGGCTCAACGGACATGGCTTTTACCACTTCAATGCCAGACACCGATTCAACAAGAAAGGCTTGATTCTTTGCCCCTTGTCGAAACTGCTCGTCCAGTCGCTTTCTCAATATTGGTGTCACCAAAGCGGACAAGAATATATACGGAATCAAGGAGATGAGTACGACCATAGTTAACGTACTGCTATAGCTTGCCATTACCGAAATAAAGACAAAGGTAAACAGCACATCTAAACATAACGTTAACGTACTGCCCGTTAAAAATTCCCGAATATTTTGCAGCTCGTGAACCCTTGCAACGGTAACTCCTACTTGTCTTGACTGAAAATACGCTAAAGGGAGGCTGACGAGGTGCTTATACAGCCTTGAACCAAGTGTGACATCAATTCTGTGAGCCGTATGTGCCAATTGATAATTACGCAGCCCCGTAATGACCACATCAAAAGAGATGATTAACACCATGCCAATGGCAAGTACATTTAAGGTCGAAAATGAGTGGTGTGTTAGTACCTTATCTACAACCACTTGAAAAAATATGGGTGATACCAATGCCAAAACCTGAATAAACAGGGAAGCCACAATCACTTCTAAAAGCAGTTTTTTATGCTTAACAAATGAGGAGATAAACCACTTAAAATTAAATTGGTTACTCAGACCTTCGAGTGTTCTTCGCTTTGTAAACAGATAAACATAGCCCGAAAGGCTAGCGGTAAATTCATCTTCTTCAACAATTTCAGGTGAGGATTCAACAGGTCTCTGAATCAAGAACTGGCCAGAACGGTACTGCGCAACAATACAGTACTCCCCTGTGCCTGATTCAACCAAAACAGGAAAGGTTTGCTTTGAAAGAGAGAGGCGGTGGCATTTGATCGCTTTGCATTTTAATCCCACGGACTTAGCGGCCCGTGGAATTTGAATCTTAAGTTGTGTATTGCTATCAATATAAAAGCGCTTCTTTAACATGCTTGAATTACATGAAAGATCGTAAAATGTTGCGACGATTTCTAAGCATTTCCATACCGACACTTGATTATCCTTTTACTGAGTTCATTTCTGATACTGCTAGTAATAGGTTTACCATACCTGGACTGATTCCACTGATTATCACTATTTTTTGGGCAGTAGAGCTGACAAGTTAGCCACCTCACTCACAAACTTCCCCTTCACGTTTCATCTATTTCACGCTTAAAACCCACTGGCTCGCAGTTAATGTATCTGCACCGCTAATCAATAAGCACCTCCAAGGGAAACTATCCGATCAATTGGCTTAATATAGAGTATGATTCTCTTGTCGGTTCAATCGAGGAAAAAGCATGTCTAAGAACGTTAGCAATACCCTGTTAATCAAAAACGCCAAGCTTCCATCTCAGGAAGGTCTTGTTGACATTCTGATTGAAGATGGTCAGTTCAAATCCATCTCTACAACCGGTCATCAAGGTATTGCTCCTGAATCTGTCATCGATGCTGAAGGTGGACTCGCTATCGCGCCATTTTGTGAACCTCACATTCACCTAGATACCACTCAAACTGCTGGCGAACCAAGCTGGAATATCTCTGGTACGCTATTTGAAGGCATTGAGCGCTGGGCTGAGCGTAAACAAACCCTCTCTATTGATGATGTAAAATCAAGAGCGAAGCAAACCTTAAAGTGGCAAATTGCGAATGGTGTACAGCATGTTAGAACCCACGTTGATGTTTCAGACCCAACATTAATTGCCCTAAAAGCCATGGTTGAGCTTCGCGAAGAGATGAAGCAATGGGTGGATATTCAGATTGTGGCCTTTCCACAAGAGGGCATACTCTCCTACCCGAACGGTAAAGAACTTTTAGAAGAAGCGGTCAAGCTAGGTGCTGACGTTATTGGGGCGATCCCACACTTTGAATTCACCCGAGAATATGGCGTAGAGTCACTGCATTACACGTTCGAACTTGCGCGTAAATACGACTGTTTAATCGACGTACACTGTGATGAAATTGATGACGAACAGTCCCGCTTTGTAGAGACACTTGCCGCGCTAGCGCTTAAATTTGAAATGGGTCATAAAGTCACGGCAAGCCACACGACAGCAATGGGTTCGTACAATGGCGCTTATGCGTCTCGCCTATTCCGTTTATTGAAAATGTCTGGCATTAACTTTGTGGCCAACCCATTGGTTAACATTCATTTACAAGGCCGATTCGATGATTACCCTAAACGCCGTGGTGTCACCCGAGTGAAAGAGATGTTGGCTGCAGACATTAATGTTTGTTTTGGTCACGACGACGTATTTGACCCTTGGTACCCACTAGGAACAGCCAATATGCTGCAAGTTCTGCATATGGGTTTACATGTTACTCAAGTGATGGGTTACGATCAGATCAACCACTCGCTCGATTTGATCAGCACCCACTCTGCACGTACATTGAATATCCAAGATCAGTATGGTATCGAAGAAGGTAAGCCAGGTAACTTGCTCATTCTGCCAGCAGAAAATGGATTTGATGCGGTTCGTCGCCAAGTTCCGGTTCGTTATTCGATTCGTGCTGGTAAACTGATTGCTCAAACACAACCAGCTACGACGACGATTCATTTGGAAGAAGATGAAGCGATCGACTTCAAGCGTTAAGCAGTGCACTTTTTTATCGATGTAAATAACCACAAAGGGAGCAAGTTGCTCCCTTTTTGAGTTTTGTGTGTAGCTATGCCGCTTTAACTACGTCCTATTAAATCTGATCATATGTACATGGCACCGAGCCCATGACTGACCCTTGTTGAACGAAATTACACTCCGCAGAGTACAAAAATCGAGTTATCAATAACTAGTAAATGATTTGACATTATCTGGAATTGCACTTGTAATGAACAGGTTATATTCGATATGCAAGGAGTTATTATCGTGAAAAAACTGCTTAGCCTAGTACTTGTTTGTTTTGCATTATCGGCTTGTACAATACCGCCCTATTCTAGTTTTTTATCTGCGTTTTGGTTCTAACTTTAAATAGCCATTACACCTTGCTGCTTCACTTTTTCAAGCCATTTTATCCGCTGATTTTCATTAGATTTCAAAACAGAGCCAAACTCAGTAACTTTAACCTGACTGAAACCACAAAATTCAAATACGGTTTTTTTCATCATTTTTGTGGCTGGAGATCCATAAAAGAGTTTGTAGTACCAAATTGGAGTGTCCATTGTGAGAATGATTCTTGCAGACCTTCCTTTTAATAGACGTTTTGGTAACACATCACTTTTCTCATATTTGAATGCAAAACCTGGTAAAAAAATTCGATCTACCATTCCTTTCAATAATGCTGGCACTGACCCCCACCAAACCGGAGAAACAACCACCACATGATTAGATTCTTCAATCTTTTCCTTAATGATTTGAAGTGATTCTTCTAAAGGCTGTTTATTCTCATAACCAGATTTGAGGACTGTGCTAAATTCACAATCTGCTAAATGAAACACATCAACGTCATGGCCTGAAGCCGTTGCACCGTGCGCGTATGTTTCTGCTAATGATTTGCAGAGGCTTTGCTTTTTTGGGTTTCCATTTATAACCAGTATCTTCTTCATTATTGTCACCCTGACTCAGAAAGAACACATAACGCCCTGCTAATAAGTGAGCCATGTGCTGGCGGGCGATTTTCTCAGCAAATGGCATGACAGCCTTGGTAAATCTACATTTAGTAAGAAAAAGTGTCTGTCCTCGTAATTCCATTGACTCAATATTTGATTCGTTAACTTTCTCTATTTCTAACATTTTGTTTCCATACTATTTAATCGCATAGATATAACGGAGATCGTGATTCGTCGGTTCTTACTCACGTTTACAGCGGGGCAGACACTCATATCTATAGGGAGTATCACCAATAAAAAGTGTCTGTTCTCGTAAGTCGACACAAACTCAAACTTCACAATTTACTATATAGGAGGGGTTTAAGGCTTGTTCAACACCGCCTTATTCTAGTTTGTTAGAAGCGGATGGTTAGGATTGCACAACGGTCAAGAATATGTTTTTCATAGGTTCGTAGTTTACATAAACACCGTCGATATTTGCTTGCACCCATTCAGACGTATCGACATGCTCCCAATTTAGCTCATATCCTGCAGCTAGAGCTAAATGTTCGAACAAAAGTCTCTGAACCCTACCGTTCCCCTCCCTAAAAGGGTGAACCATATTGAACTCGCAATAGTATTCGGCTAGTTTTTCACAAAACTCTTCCCGCTTTAGCCCTTTAAGCCAACCATCTTTAGCTAAATTATCAAACTGCTTGGCTGATTCAGCTTCAATACGTGAGCATGTACAAAAACGAGTACCTCCTTTTGATATATCAACAGCTCTAACCTCACCAGCCCAGCTGTACAAGACAGAAAAAAGCTCACGATGCAGACTCTGCATATACGCAAGATCGTAAGGGGGTTCAGAAAAAGTAACGTTTGCCACTGTTTTAGCTGTAATGTCGCGCTCTGCAGCTTCCAACGTGTCTATATCTTCGATGTTTAGCAAATTGACTAAAGTCGAACTATTCTTGTAGCAGTAATGATCGTTAGAAGCATCATACTTATCCATGTTTCACTCTATATTTAGCTAGAATACTTTCCAATGATTGTTCCGGCATTTGATTGGAAATATCTATACCTTCTAATCTAGAACTATGGACAAAATTTCTAATTTTAGTTGATTCAAACCGCTCATGGGCGCTGATCACGGCTTGAGAAAATACGGATATTAATGATCTCAGCATTTCCTTAAGTTTAGATAGTTCCTTTACATCTATTTTAAAGCCTAGAACATTATTAGCCTCTCGCTTAGCTTCTACAAAAGACTTAGCATCTGGAATTCTTTCTAACTCATTTTTACTTTTTGAAACCAACGATTTAAGGGACTTTATACGGTTGAAAAAAGACTCCCATCCCTTTACGTGCAGCTTAAAGCCTAACTTATCTTCAACTGACCTTTTCAATCCTAAATAAGAATCTAGCGACTTCAGCTCTTCAACACTCTTACAAGCCAAGATCTTAGTTATCGAAACATTCATACTGGAAACCTAATATCTTAATCATACTCCCATTATATCACGAGCATCGTTTAAGTGGGTCCTATTGGTATAGCAAGCTTCTAACGCCCACATTAACAGGTAAAAAATTGTTGGCGAAAATAGTGACGAAGGAACAAAAACCACTATTTTTTGTCCTTGTTTAATTGCTTGTTGAACGAAGCCGCTTCGCGGCGGAATAAAAACCATACTACCCTAACTGATTGTTATTAAACCAGATTAAGTGGAGATCTGTTATGGATATTCAACAACAAAAACGATACGAATTACTGTACCAACATCACCTCGATAACCTCAAACTTCAAGGAAAACGACCTGCCACCATAGATGCGTACTCACGAGCCGTAACGCGAGTGACTCAATATCTCGATTGCCTGGAAAAGTGCCAGTCCCCGTTAATTCATTATGTGCCTTGTAAAGTGACTTCATTTGAAATATAGTTACCATGATAACTAAATTTCAAATGAAGGATATATTTATGAATAAGCATACGTTTATTTTTGCAAAGATAACGCCAAAACCAGAATATTTTGAGGTATCAAAAGAGGCTATTATAGAAATTATATCGCAGACTCGGAATGAATCTGGGTGCTTAGAGTTTACACTCCATGAAGATGGAGCTGGTAGTTTATACCTATACGAAGAATGGATTGATGACAATGCTTTGAAACTTCATCATGAAATGGGTTATACAAAAGCTGTTTTTGAAGCTTACACTGACTGGTTAGCAACCCCACCTGAAATTTCTAAACTTATTAAACTAGCCTAAAGGTAAAATATGTTTTTTCTAAAGGAACTTCCGACCAAAGCAATGCTTGATAAATACACAAGTGATTTAACAAGTAATGAGAAGAACACAATAACTGAAGCTCTTTGCATAATGCGACAATCAAGCCTGCTAGTAAGGAATATAGAAACCTATTTTTCTAGTCATGATCTTTCACAGCTAAGGTTTTTAATACTTATTGTTATTGATCGAGAGCCCGATAGAACCAGTCTCTATGCACATGAAATCGCATCCCGTTTAGACGTGTCACGGCCAGTACTGACAAGGACGTTAAAAAGGTTAATTGAGGATGGCTTACTGACTTCGAGTAATGATGATACAGATAAAAGAGCAAAGAAAATTTCACTAACAAAAAAAGGAATTACCTGTTTATCCAATGTTCTTCCTGGATATTTCAATGAAATAAATAAATTAATGGGATAAATATGAAGAAAAAAATATTTAGAATTATTTTAACTTGGGCGTGTGTTTATCCTATTGTGACATTACTAATATTTATACTCACAAACCTAGGTTTTCAATTACCTCTGTGGCAACAAACCTTGGCAATAACAATAATTTTAGTTCCTATCATGGTTTTAATAATTGCGCCTAAAGTAAGTGTGACGATAGATCGAGTAGCACAATAGTAGGCACATAACGAGGCTGTAGGATTTCTCCACAGCTATTTTAATACCGTCTTCTACGTTAAAAAGTAGAAGCCTTTAGCGGTTGAACCTATCTAGATTTCACGTAGTTGCATGATTATTCGTCCGAAAATGCGTCCATTAAGAAAAAGTGTCTGTCCCCGTAATTCACAAAAACGGTACGAGCTGCTCTAGCAAAATCACCTCGATAACCTCAAACTTCACAATTTACTATATTATAGAGAGGAGCTTCGGGCTTGTTCAACACCGCCCTATTCTTATTTGTTATGTGCGATTTTTTAGAAAAGTATTAACCGCATCAACCATTATTTGGGCATCTTTTAAATTACGTGTACGTAATATATGCATAATCTGACTTCCATCCTCTCGATAAAGCGTAACTACGTACCACTGTTTAAATTTTCTTGTCCAGTCTAATAATTTCACTTCAGCAACTTCGTCATAGTAAACCCGATCTGAGACTCTATGAGTTGTGCTGGAAGAGCTAGAAAAAACAATACCACTATCACCTACTACACTTCCGACTCCACTTGTTGTAGATTCATATCCAAAATCCCAACCAAAGTAATGTTCAGTAATGACAAAATAATCTGGTTTCCATGCACGATGCTGAGTCATTATCATCCTATCAATTAGCATCGGAGCTTTCTCAATATCAACATCATTTGGCGTGTAAGCCATACGAGTTGTACCACACCCCACTAATATACTTAAAACAACTGATATAAATATAATAC
>NZ_JAKJSQ010000023.1:0-54809 GCF_050337105.1 Aliivibrio kagoshimensis | reverse complement strand
CCATTACCCGTTTCGGATTTAATAATTASTTTGTCAACAAATAGGGTTTTTTTTAATTGGGAAAATGAATAAGCTCATAGGATTGGAAATATAAGAGTGCAAGATGAGTGATTTGTCATCTTGAATTAAATAAGGACACGGCATGATAAACAATTTAAACACGAAAGATCTCAGTACAGTCGCGATTTATTCAGTGCTATTTTTTGTGCTAATGCTAGCTATTGGATGGCTAGGATTTATTCCGATATTTATTCCACTTTTAGCTGCATTAGCTCCTTTATTTGGAGGGCTGATTTTTATGCTATTTCTCACTCGGGTTGATAAGTTCGGTATGGTGTCACTTTTAGGCCTTGTTAATGGCTTATTGATGTTAGTGACGGGCATGGGGTATTGGGTTGTATTGACGGGGGCGATTTTTGGCCTGCTGGCTGATCTGCTATTGAAGAGTGTTCATTATCAGCAAATTAAGCGTGGTATTGCCGCTTACAGTGTTTTTAGCCTTTGGGTTATTGGAAACTTCCTACCTTTTTATCTATCAAGAGAAAGTTATTTTTCAATGATATCTGAAGGTTACGGCGAGGAGTATGCACAAAGCCTTAATGCTTTATTGCCTTATTGGTTATTGCCCGTCTTAGCTGTATTGGCTGTTGTTTCCGGATTTATTGGAGCAAAAATAGCTGCTCAGCTGCTTAGCAAGCAGTTAACGCGCGCTGGGGTTGTGTAGGTCTATCAATGACTGAGATAGCGATAACAAAGGTGGAAAGGTCTCGCGTTGACCCTCGCAGTAAAATTCTACTTCTACTCTGTGTGAGCATTATTTTAGTGGGTGGCGCTGGTGGAGATAGAGTGGCTCAAAGTGCTTACTTTGTGTTAGCCGCATTGCCAATAGTGGTATTAATCGCTGAAGGCTATTGGAAAAGAGGTTTGTTACTGGCATCGCTATTTGTATTTTTTGTCTGGGTAGCAATCAGTGTTGTTCCTACCCTTGAGAAAGAGAGCCAAATAGCAGCAATGGGGATGGTGGCGTTTTGTACCCGTATTCTGCCAGCAGCAGCGAGTTGTTGTTTATTAATGACAATCCCTATATCGGAACTGATTTCTGCTTTATATAGATTAAAGTTGCCATCAGCTCTTGTGACTGTGTTAGTGATTATATTGCGGTTTTTCCCTTGTGTTTTGAGTGAGTTCTCGGCAATTGAGCGCAATGTGCGTATGCGAGGGTTGGCATTTGGTAATGGAAGCTTAAAGACGACTTTGCTTTGTCGTTTGTTGCCATTTCTTAGTAATACTTTACGCATCGGTGATGAGCTATCGGCTGCGGCCATTAGCCGTGGCTTAGGAGCGGAAAGGCGTCGAACCAACTATTACGTGACGTGTTTTTCTTGGCTCGATGTGCCGATACTGGTAGTGATTGCGCTCAATATCGTGCTAGCAGTAGTTTCAGTGTGGGGGAGGTAATGAGCAAGATATGTTTTGAAGGGTTTGGTTTTTGTTATGCAGGTAGTTCAGAGAAAAGAGCCACATTGCAAGATATAAACTTAACCATAGATTCAGGCCAGTGTGTGCTGTTAACTGGTTGTTCTGGCTCAGGTAAAAGCACATTAATTAAGGCGATGAATGGCCTTGTTCCGAATTTTTATGATGGCGAAATTGAAGGCCATTTGTATCTCGACGGTGAAGACATCTCGACCATTCCAGACAAATATCTATATCGACAAATCGCGACGGTTTATCAAAATCCACGCAGCCAGTTTTTTACCAATAAAATCGGCAGTGAGTTGGTATTTAGTGCGGAGAATTTTGCCTTAGATGTCAAAACAATCGACCATTTACTCAGTCAAAACTTAATCCACTTTCAGCTCATAGGGCGTGAAAACGAAAGGCTAGATCACTTATCAAGTGGTGAGAAACAGCGAGTTGCGTGTGCATCAGCCAGTTTGATGCAACCTGCTATTATTTTGCTGGATGAACCGTGCGCCAATTTAGACACTAACGCTACCAATATGCTTGCTAAAGCAATCGCTCACTGGAAACAACAAGGTATGACGGTGATAGTGGCCGAGCATCGTAGCGCTTATCTTAAAGACTTGGTGGATAGACAGTTGCACCTAGAGAATGGCCGCATTGTGGAGATTGAACCTACGCCATTTTGCTCCGGTCAAGTTGTTTCAAATCATGTTGTGAAAGCTATTAAGCCAAACATGGCCTCTCATGGGGTTTCACCAACAGAGCATTGGTTATTTACACCTCGCACTCGCCTATTTTCAACATTCGCTAAAGACGTTGCTACTCACTCTATTGCTAAGTCTTCAATTGTTGCTGTGATTGGTGAGAACGGTACAGGTAAAAGTAGTCTATTTCGCCAATTATGTGGCTTGGATAAAGGACCTCTTCAGTTAGCAGACAAGCAAGAGCTGCTAAAAGGTAGAGATCTTCGTCGTCGCTGTTTTTTTGTTGATCAAGAAGTAAATCGACAGCTGCTATGTGATTCGGTGTTAGAGGAAGTTCTACTCAATATGCCTTGTTCAGATGAACCGTTAGCCATGTCTATTCTTAAAGAGCTAGATCTCGGACATCTGAAAGACTCTCATCCACTTTCAATCTCTGGCGGACAAAAACAGCGTGTAATCCTTGCGGCAGCGGTGGCAGCAAACCGCGAATTTACAGTGTTAGATGAGCCAACCAGTGGCTTGGATAGTTCAAATGTAGCCCGGGTAATTAAGCAGATAGGTAAATTACGTGATGGCGGCAGTACCGTGATCGTGATTAGCCATGACCCTGAGTTTTTGTTGGCGTGTAGTGATGTAGCTATACACATACATAACCGACGCATCGATCAGATTTACAATCTCAATGATATTGGCAAAGAGCGTTTACTACGATTCATGCAGTTCGGTGTAGTTCGAGAGGCGAGTTTTAGACGGATAGGAGAGGTGGATTACTGATATGGGTAGTTGGTTGATAGGAGGAAACTGCTCGAAAGAAAATTCGAACTGGTTTGCCTTGTGGAAAATGGTTCGAAATCAGCGAGTACTCCTTTTGTGTTCTCTGTTTTTGACACTGTGTGCTGCGTTGATGGAACTGCTTCCGTTCTGGTTGATTTTTCATGCGATGGAAGCCGTCTTGAATTATTATCGTGGCCTTGTTGCCTCCTCAGATCTTGCAGAAGTGCTGTATCAGGCCGCGTTGTTGATGGCCGGTACGCTGGTCGTCAAAACTTTGGTCTATGGCGGTGCCTATGCGCTGAGCCACCAAGCTGCATTTAGCATTCTTACTCAAACTCGCCGCTTGCTTGTAACTCGGTTGGCGTGGGCACCGATGCATTGGCTGCAGGGCTATCATTCGGGTCAGTTGAAGCTGGCTGTTCTTCAGGATGTCGAGCGAGTGGAAAATTTTGTGGCTCATCATACGGTGGAGGTATCGGTATCGGTGATAGGCCCTTTGGTCGTGACGGGTTACCTGATGTGGGTTGATTGGCGGTTGGCACTGGCCGCACTGCTCGTTGTCCCTCTGGCGGTACTTAGCTCTATGTTGGTTATGCGAGGCATGGAGCAACTCTATGACGATTATCATCAGGCATCAGTTAACCTCAACAACACGACGGTTGAATACCTGCGAAATATACCAGTCATGAAGTTGTTCCAACAAGACAGTCGCCGTTTCAAAGCGATGGTGCAATCTCTTGAACAGTACTACCGGATGGTGGAAACGTTAACGAAGATCACCATCCCTAAGTGGGCACTGTTTACCAGCCTACTCGGTGCAAATTTGCTGGTGATACTACCTGTTGGTATCACTCTGCATGATATGGGTGAGGTACGCCTGATTGATATTTTGATGGCGGTATTGTTGGGATCAGGGATGCTAAGGCCGCTACTGAAAGTCACTCACTTTTTTACCGAGATCAAAGAGGTGATGGCTGGGATTAGGCGCTTACAGCCAATTATGGAAGTCGAAAATACTTCAGAGCACTCTTCTTTCTGCGATCTCTCCTCTCCATTGACGGTAGCGTTTGATGATGTGTTTTTCCAGTACGGTGAGGTGACAGTGCTTCATGGCGTTTCTTTGAATCTAACTCAAGGGAGCACCACGGTTTTGCTCGGAGCATCTGGCAGCGGGAAATCTACTTTAGCGCAATTATTGGCTGGTTTGCTGCTTCCCGCTAAAGGGCAAGTGTGTATTAACGGGGTTTCTGTTAATACTCTTAATAATCAGCAGCGTGCATCACTGATTGCGGTGGCATCACAAGATGTTTTCTTATTCAAGGGGACGATCCTCGAGAATCTGATGATGGCTAGGAAAGGAATTACTGATCAAGAACTGAAATTGGCGATCCGAGTGGCTCAGGCAGAGACATTGATTACCCAACTTCCCGAGGGCTATGACACCAAGGTGCAGGAACAGGGTGTCCGCCTGTCGGGAGGCGAGAAACAGCGTATAGCATTAGCCCGGGCACTGTTGACGGAAACACCGATTCTTGTGCTTGATGAGGCAACATCATTTGCCGATAGCCTGACCCAGAAAGCCTTTTATCGAGATCTAAAACGCTTTTACCCGCATAAAACGGTATTGGTGATTGCCCATCGGACTTATGGACTTGAAGACGCTGAACAAGTGGCAATTCTTGAGGATGGCAAGATTGAAGCTGTAGGCTCCCACGATAGGCTTCTTGCAGAGAACAGCAACTATCGTCAGATTTGGGAACTTCAAAATGATAGTGATCTCTGGTCTATCGGGAGATACAAAAAACAGCAAGATGTGATGGGGGGGGAGTATGAAAGATGATGGTATCGCTAAGGTTATTTTTCGTGTAATTCGGCAAAGTGGCCGCTCTTCATCGCAGTTTGTATTTGGCCTTGTGTGGCGGTTACTTGAGCGCCTGCTGGATGTTGTGCCTATGATACTGTGTTTTGTATGGGTAGAGTCTGTTCTGTCTGTCGAGGTGGGAGACGAGGTCGAACGTTTTTCGGCGGAGATGATGGCACTTATACTGGGTGGGGTATTTGCGTTGCAGCTGGGTTGTGCCTTGCTGGGTCAGCGAAACAGCTTCTTGGGCAGTTATTATATTATGGGGGGATATCGCAAGAAACTCCTTGATCGAGTTCATCAATTACCGCTGAGGGCTCTGTCCAGTTATCGAACCGGACAGCTGACCGATATGGTGACGGATGATGTTTTGCAGATTGAGAATATTTTCACTCATCTGGTGATAGAGTTGGTTACATCGCTGATTGTTCCCTTGATGTTGGTGGCTGGTTTGATGTGGTTTAACTGGGAGCTAGCAACCAGCTTGATTGTCGGGTTGCCGTTTGCGCTGGTTGTACTGCATGTGTGCCGGAAGTTGTTTGTTCAAATAAGTCAGCGTAAGCAGGAGATCTATAGGGATACCTCTGGTTTGATCATTGAGTTTGTTACCGGAATTCGTACTTTACGTCTGTTCAATCGTGCTGAATTATGGCTTACACGTTTGTACCAACACTTTGATCAAATGATAAGGATGTCGATTGGGGTTGAGACGTGGGGTGCAGGCCCAGTGGTGCTCTATCGCTTATTACTGGAGCTAGGGTTAGTGGCCTTTCTAGTTGCTGCCGCTTGGTCGGTAGAGCAGGGAGAGGCGGAGCCTTTGGTCTTGATTATATTTTTGTTGCTGGCCTACCGAGTTCTGTCACCTCTGTTAGAAATGGGGCTACATTTGACGGTACTGCGGTTTGCCGTTCAAAGTGAACAGAAACTGCAGGGGTTGTATCACGAGCCATTGTTGCCGGAGCCGACGTTACCAGATCATCCTGACGCGTATTCCGTCAGTTTCAGCGACGTCAGCTTCGCCTATGAAACCTCCCCAGTGCTTGATGGACTCAGTTTTCATGTCCCTACCAAAAGTATCACAGCCATTGTTGGCCCATCGGGGTCGGGGAAGAGTACCGTGATGAACTTGTTGGCGCGCTTTTATGATCCTGGTAAGGGGTCTGTCAGTATTGGCGGTAAAGATATTCGGACGTTGGGAACCGACGTGTTGTACCAAAATATCAGTATGGTGTTTCAGCAAGTTCAGCTTTTCGATGGAACGATCGTTGATAACATCAGGATTGGCCGGCCCGAGGCAACAGAAACCGAGATTATAGAAGCTTGCAAAATGGCCAATTGCGATACATTTATCCGCAAATTACCGGATGGGTATCATTCCAGAATTGGGGAAGGTGGTGCATGCTTGTCCGGAGGGGAAAGGCAGCGAGTTTCTATTGCTCGTGCGCTATTGAAAAATGCACCTATTATTTTGTTGGATGAGGCGACAGCCTCGGTTGATTCGGTGACCCAGCATCATATCCAGCAGGCCCTAAATCAATTGGTGGAGGATAAGACCGTAATCATGATTGCACATCGGCTAAGCACCGTGAGAGACGCTTGTCAGATACTAGTGCTGGATAAAGGGCGTATTGTTCAGAGCGGGAAACATGATGACTTGATGACTCATGATGGACTATATCAGCAGCTGTGGTTAGCCCAGAACGAATGAAGCTCTGGGTTTTTTGATGGTCACACTGTTTGATGCCACTACTTAGCAGTGTAACTCTCTTTCTCTTTTTTCTCGACTGAAGAGAGCCTATCAAGTTTCAACCCTAACTCTTTGCCCTTTAAACGCGCATAGAAGCCATTACCGACAAACGTAGCTGAGGTAACGATTAACTCAAAAACGGCTAACCAACGCTCGCCTTCATCGACATAGACTAAGGTTAGTGCGTGTAAGAAATAGAACATTAGAATAAAGTTGGCCCAAGCGTGGGTATAGGGCTTACCCGCTAAAATTCCACGTAGAGGGAAGAGCAGTGGGATGACCCAAGCAATCGTTAGTGCATATGGGTTGATGTGGGGATGAGGTGATAAAAAACTGTGCCACAATACGACCAATGCAATCAGCGATAGGTTTCCCCATAACGCAACTTGTCTTGATGTCTTTACTAACAGGCTTGAAGGAGCCTGAGTTGAACTCTCCATGTCGTTTTTCCTTACAATATCTCTAATACTTGCTCTGGTGGACGACCAATTTTTGCTTGATTATTGGTGATAACAATTGGACGTTCGATGATTTTTGGATGGTTATGCATTGCCGTAAAAAGATCGAGGTCACTTAATGAGTTATCACTTAGGTTCAGCGCTTTATACTGATCTTCTTTGGTTCTCATCATCTCACGTACGGTTGAAAAACCGAGTTGAGCATAGACGTCTTTGAGTTCATCAACAGTTGGGGCTGTCTCTAAATACAGAACAACAGAAGGGGACACGCCATTCTCTTCTAATAGACTCAAGGTTTGTCTGCTTTTTGAGCAGCGAGGATTATGGTAGATAACAACGTCCATGGTAGGTTCCTTTGTTTGGTTAGCTAATAACGTGCCTCTATAGGGCGGTAAATCGTTCTCTATCGGCTCTTAACTCATCAATGCGAGCGTCGTAACGAGCCTGATTCAAACTGCCTAATTCGGCCAGCTGACTTGCTTGTGTATAATTTTGCAATGCTTTATTCCAAGAGGCTCTAAGCGCAAAAATTTCAGCGCGAGCGGCAAGCTCACCATCGAGTATTCCTTGATCGTTGTACGCCTTGGCAAGTAGCTGCCATCCGATAGGGTCCATTTTCTGCTCATGGGTATAACGCTGTAAAATTTTCATCGCTTTCTCGGGTTGCTGATCTTCAAGCAGTGCGTTGGCATAGTTGATAATCAGGACAGCGTTATTAGGGGTTTGCGTTAAGGCTGTTTCGAGTCGTTTAATTGCTTGCTCATTCTTATCACGAGCAAGATCAAGATCCGTCGCCGCATCGATATAAAAAGTGTTATCAGGAGATTGCTGTAACAAACTATCTAGAATCACTTTGGCTTGCTCTAACTTGCCGGTATCAATAAAAACCAGCGCTTTGCCATATTCAAGAGCCACTTTTTGTGTCTTATTGGCTTTTTTTAGTTGTCGGCTGAAAGAGTCTAAAGCCGCTGCCGATTCAATATTGGCGTATCGAGCCACAATACGAGCACGTGCCAGTTGATAACGTAGAGAGGTTTTTACTCTTTTTTCAGGGTACTGCTGCGCTCTCTCTCTGCTGTCGGTAATTCGAGCTTCAGGAAGTGGGTGAGTTAATAACATTTGAGGGGGAGTACTTGCGTAACGATATTGATCAGCAAGACGACCAAAGAATCGCGGCATGGCATTCACTTCAAAGCCCGATTTAGCCAAAGTGGCGATACCAAAGCGATCCGCCTCTTTTTCATTACTTCGGGTGTAGTTGATTGAACTCTGCATCGCCCCTGCTGTAGTGGCTTGAATCGCTGCTATACCCGCTTCAGGGGCAGCAATTGCTAACAGTAGTGAGCCAACTAAAGCCGCCATGGTGACGGGGGATCGTTTTGCTTGTGCTTCCATGCTACGTGCAAGATGGCGTTGGGTAATATGAGCGATTTCGTGTGCAACGACAGAAGCCAATTCACTTTCGGATTTTGCGTGTAGGAAAAGACCCGTATGTAGAGCAACATACCCACCAAAAAAAGCAAAGGCGTTGATCTCTCTATCTTGAATCAAGAAAAAATGGAATGGTGTTTTAACATCGTTGGCATTGGCTACCAGAGAGTGACCCAAACTTTGGACATACTCATTAAGCAGGGGATCACTGACGATGGGTTTGCTAGCCCGTAACATTCTCATATAGGCATCGCCGTACTCTAACTCTTGATTAATCGTTAATGTTGAGGCTGCAGCGGTACCAATATCAGGTAACTGGTTGTTGGAATAGACAGGCACAGAGCTGCCTAAGAGACAAAAAATAAGAAAGTAATTGGCGAGTTTTTTTAAATTATGCATGCAATCCATTGTTCTTATAGTGTTTGTATCAAACTTTTACATCAATACAAATCCAAAACTAAGTATGTTGTATGTATTGACAACAATTGTGTGAATCAGTTTCTTTGTTGTTACAACAATCTGTTTTACAATAACCTTTGATGATAACCTTAGAGTTGAAAAATGGAAACCCAACATCTTGATTTAACGTTAGAGCGCTGCCCTATGTCTCTGCTCTTAACCAAAAGAGAAGTTGCTAAATTGCTACCAAATCAAGGGCTGATTGTCTCCTTGACTGAAGAAAGTGCACTCGATGATATTGTACGTTATCTTGAACAAAATATGTTTTCAGTTGTGTCTAAGCAGAGCGATGAGAATCATTTTGAATTAATTATTACCCATAAGTAGAAGTAAATTATATGTATGAAATGATCACTCGTTGGTATAAACGCCGTTTCTCTGACCCTCATGCTGTCAGTTTAGTGGCAATACTACTCATTGGCTTTGTTACCATCTATTTCCTTGGTCATCTTATCGCACCACTCTTGGTTGCGATTGTTCTTGCTTACCTGCTCGAGTGGCCCGTTGCCCAACTCTCTCGAGTGGGTTTGCCGCGCTCCTTAGCAGTAGTGATTGTGTTACTTGCGTTTGTCAGTATTACCATTTTGGCCGTGTTTGGGTTAATTCCAACCATCTGGACTCAAATCGGCAACTTGATGAATGATATCCCTTCTATGTTTAATGGTTTTAATGCCTTTATATCGGCACTACCAGAGAAGTACCCAGACCTCATTCAACCTCAGTTAATAGAGAATATTACCGGTACCATGAGAGAAAAAGTACTCGGACTTGGTGAGACCGTCGTAAAAGGTTCAGTCGCCTCGTTGGTGTCTTTAGCTGCCTTAGGTGTCTACTTAATCCTAGTTCCGCTCCTCATTTTCTTCTTATTGAAGGATAAATTGGAGATGCTTAACACGTTAGGCTCACTATTGCCCCAAAACCGCCGTTTAGCCACCAAAGTGTGGGTTGAAATGAACCAACAGATTTCCAACTACATTCGTGGCAAAGTGATTGAAATTTTGATTGTTGGTGTAGCCAGTTATGTGACGTTTACGGTGATGGATTTACGCTACGCGCTATTACTGGGTGTTGTGGTGGGACTCTCTGTACTGATCCCATATATTGGTGCTGCGGCCGTAACGATTCCGGTCGCTATTGTTGCTCTATTTCAGTGGGGCGTATCCCCAGATTTTTACTGGTTACTGTTAGCGTATGGCATTATTCAAGCTTTGGATGGCAACGTATTGGTTCCAGTGCTGTTTTCAGAAGCGGTAAACTTACACCCTGTTGCGATTATAGTGTCAGTGCTGGTTTTTGGCGGGCTATGGGGTTTTTGGGGTGTTTTCTTTGCTATCCCATTGGCTACACTAGTTAAAGCGGTGTGGAGCGCATTACCAGCAACCGATGATGAAAGAACTGCCTAGGCGAACGTAGATAATAAAAAACGCGATAGCAGTGATGCTATCGCGTTTTTTTAGGTTCTGTATATTTGAAACTAGGCGTTTTGATTTAAATAATCCAATACCACTTCATGGTGAGTTTTGGTTTTAAACTTATTAAACACATGTTCAATCACCCCTTGTTCATTGATCAAGAAGCTAAGTCTATGCAGGCCATCATAAATTTTCCCCATAAATTTCTTCTCACCCCATACGCCAAATTGTTCAGCTACGGCATGGTCTTCATCAGACAATAGAGAGAAATTTAAGCTGTCACGTTCGATGAATTTACCCAAACGTTTTACCGGGTCAATACTCACACCGAGAACCACAACGTTATGTGCATCTAACTCGGCTTTAGTGTCACGCAGCCCTTGAGCTTGAACAGTACATCCAGGAGTCATCGCTTTTGGGTAGAAGTAGAACAGAACTTTTTTCCCCGCAAAGTCATTGAGAGAAACGGATTTCCCATCTTGATCAAGTAGCGTGAAGTTAGGTGCTGGACTACCGGCCGTTAGTGTATTCATGATTATCCCTAAAAGTGAGGTTTAGTGTTTGATAAAGTTAATGGAGGATTTTACTTTTAGCTTTAAACAGTGCGCTTCAAACTCTTCTTGGAGTTGCATCAAGTTGCAGCTGTCATCAAGGCGAACCGCAAGCTGCATATGAAATTTATCAAGATTAGACTCTTCATCAAGCATTGTTTTGGCACTGAGTGACGAGATATCAATATTTTTTGTGGCGAAGAAGTGGGTGATCTGTTCTGTAATCCCCGGCCTGTCATCGGACTCGATGATCGCTTCGGCACTGTATTCATAATTAAGCTCGGTGTGAGGGGAGGTTCGTTTCATCATGGTGATGGTATCACTGTCTTGCCCCATGATAGGTAAGGTCGACTCGACTTTACTGATGGCATTTGCCGTCCCAGAAAGCAGCATAATAATGGTGAATTCGTTACCGAACATGGCAATACGGCTATCAATGACGTTACACCCCATTTGGGTAACAAGATGTATAAATTCGTTTGAGATTCCAGGTCGATCAGTACCAATTGCTGTAATTACTAGATGATGAGACATGCTTTCCGTTTCATGGTTGACAAAGACCGCTCTATATTAACACAGCTTTGGAAATACTGATAAGGCAGCAAGTTGCGATCGGTATGAAAAATTTAATAATTAACTGCTTTGATGCGTTTATGTGATCTTGTTTTTAGTGAGAGTGAAACGTAACATGGAGCTAATTGAATTTAGGAGAAAGACATGTTTTCTGGAAGCCTAGTTGCAGTAGTTACCCCGCTTGATAAATATGGCGAAGTTGATCTTTCTGGAATAAAAAAACTGGTTGAATATCATGTTGATGCAGGTACTGATGGCATCATCGCGGTTGGAACAACTGGTGAGTCAGCGACATTAAGTGTTGAAGAGCACGTAAAAGTGGTAATGAAAACATTAGAGTATGCAGATGGTCGAATCCCTGTATTGGCAGGAACTGGAGCGAATGCCACTCATGAAGCGGTGACTCTGAGTAAGTTATTTAGAGATACCGGTGTTGCTGGCTGCTTGAGTGTGACACCTTATTATAATAAACCGACTCAAGAAGGGCTATTTCAGCACTATAAAGCCATATCAGAATCTACGGACGTCCCTCAGATTCTCTATAATGTTCCAGGTCGTACTGCCGTTGACTTGTTGCCTGAGACTGTGGCTCGTTTGGCTGAGTTTAAAAATGTGGTAGCGATCAAAGATGCAACTGCCGATCTCTCGAGAGTGGCAATTACTCGTGAACTTTGTGGCGAATCGTTTATCCAACTTACCGGGGATGACGCGACTGCCCTCGATTTCATCAAGGCTGGAGGGAAAGGTGTTATTTCTGTGACTGCAAATATTGCGGCTGCTGACATGGCAAAAATGATGAAATTAGCTCTGGCGGGCCAATTTGCGGAAGCGAGTGTGATTAATGAGAGGTTGATGACTCTACACACCAACCTGTTTGCTGAGTCTAACCCTATTCCCGTGAAATGGGCTGCGCATAAATTAGGATTAATTGAAACGGGCGTGATTCGCTTACCCATGACTGAGTTGAGCAGTGAAGCTCAACCTATTGTTGCACAAGCTCTTGTTGATGCTGGTGTGCTGTAATTTAGGATTTTAAATGAATTTGAACAATCGTTGTGTGGTTACTGTTCTTGTCACTGCAGTATTAGCAGGGTGCGCAGGAAGTGCTGAAGAGCGCAGACAACCAAAGCAAGACTTTAATTATTTGGAGACAGAGCCTCTTAAAGAGTGGAATCAGCCTGAGGGCACTCGAAAAGAGCAGTACCCTCAGTATGTTATTCCAGCAGGTGACTTTAGAGGTGGCATTGGCAGAGATGTTGATATTCGACCACCTCAACAAATTTTACAGCTCATCCCTGGTGCTCGAGCAGAGACCCACGAAGGGGATGTAACACTTTGGTTGGCGCGTGAAGAGGATTTAGATCGTGTATGGAAAACCATTTTAACGATGGTTGAAACAAGTAATGTACCGATCCGAACTCAAACCGATGACCGCATTGATACCGATTGGTTTACTTGGGTATCAGCGGATGAAGAGAAAATACTTCGTAGCCGCTCAAGCATTGTGAAGGTAAATCAGAGTTCTCGTCATGGTTTCAGCGTCTCTCAAATTGATTGGGAAGAGGATGGAAAAAATGTCGCTCCGTCCGATGCGAATAAAGAGCGCTACAACACGTTGATGGTTAATTTAATCACCTCTTCATACGATCAAGAGTTACGTGAAGAGGCAAGAGTACGTGCTGAAGAACTGGTGAAGAAGATACCAATCAGTATGGGGCAAGATCGTAGTGGATTACCGATTATTATTGCTCGTGCGCCGTACAACGTAGTGTGGCAGCGTCTACCTGAACTCCTTCCTATTCTCGGTCTGACCCTTGAAGAGAGAAATCGTTCTCAAGGGACGATGAAGGTGAAGTATAAAGCGCCTGACGACGAGTTTTGGGAGAGTATTGGCACAAAACCCATCTCGTTTGAAAGAAGCAGTTATAACCTTCAATTAGGTGATTTGGGTAACCGAACCTCGATCAATATTACTGATGGCACAGGTAAACCGGTGAATGAAGCGGTTCTTGAAAGTATTGTTCCGGTATTAGCGGCAGTGATTGAAAGGGCGAATAACGCGTCTTCTACTACAGAGTAGCAATAATCGTTATTATTGAATGGCGCCTTTGTGGCGCCATTTTTATTGGTCGCTGTCAGCCGGTGATGACGACTCTTTCTTCTCTATGTCGCTCTCTTGTGGGACATATTTTTTTTTGTAGCCTTTGATATGTCGACCGACATTGAGTTTATCGGCATAGCGAAATGCAGCAATATTGCCAAATAAAAAAGCGAACACAATGATTAATACAACCCAGAAATTGGTAAGAAAATCCATACCGTTCTCCTATCGATGGCAAATATTGAGGACGTATTGAGTATAGATCCTTTCTAAATTAGATAACACAGATTCTTTGCCCGCGATCTGACTACTTATTATTGTCGACTCTAGTCGCTCAATAGTGAGCAGGTTGAGAAAGGGGGCACTTAACGGGTAGTAGCTTACGTGCCACGGCTCTTGAGCAACACCTTGTTGATGGTGGTGGTAAGGAAGAAAGAAGCCAAACGAGTCAATATTCTCAGAGAGCCACTGACTGAATTCTGCCTGATGTCCGGTTTGATACTCCCACGGCTCTAACTGTAGTGAGGTACCCTTTGGTAAGGTATTGCCAGCGTAGAGGTCAAGATCGGTTCCCCAATGATGTCGACTGGCGCCGGGTAAAGCAGACCAACGTAGGATCGCATCAATCTTTTCAATGTCAGAAAGGGTGTCGATTGCAATAGGCTGGCTTTGCGCATCTAAAATGGGTGAATGGCCTAAGTACTTATTGTTCCAAATCTGTTGTTGGCGTTCAAAATCTCTAAAACTACTGGCAATCATCAGATCAAAGCCCGCTTGTTTAGCTGCTGCCTTTAGTTCGATAAAAGGGGGATGCACGTGAGTGTGCAGTAGTCGAGATGGCGTACAACGAAGTGGGGTTAAGTGGCCACGGTTATGGCCACTTAGTTGTGCTGAAGTTATTAGGTTAGTGGTCATGCAAAGAGGTTATCAAGCACTTTCTGATACATATCAGTGAGCTTTTCAAGATCATCAATTTTCACGCACTCATTCACCTTATGAATGGTGGCGTTAACCGGTCCGAGTTCAATCACTTGGGCACCCATTTGAGCGATAAACCGGCCATCAGACGTTCCTCCTGTCGTTAGAAGTTCAGGTCGATGACCGTTCACTTTATCGACGGCACTTACCACCGCATTGAGTAGATCACCAGTGTCTGTTAAAAATGGTAAACCATTAAGTGTCCAATCAATCTTATATTTTAACTGGTGAGAATCTAAAATGGCGTAGATACGTTTTTTGATCTCAGCAGGTGTCACTTCTGTTGAGAATCGCAAATTGAATTGAACATGAAACTCACCAGGAATGACGTTAGAAGCCCCTGTACCTGCCGCGACATTTGGGATCTGGAAGCTGGTGGGTGGGAAGTACTCATTGCCATTATCCCAAATGGTCTCAGTCAGCTCCGCGATGGCATGTAATGATTGATGGATAGGGTTGTTCGCTAGTTGAGGGTAAGCGACATGTCCCTGTATTCCTTCAATAATCAAGTCACCTGTCATTGAGCCTCTTCGACCATTTTTTACCACGTCACCCACAGCGTATGTGCTGGACGGCTCACCGACAATACACATATCGATAAGCTCATTTCGCTCTGTTAATGTATCGACGACGCGAGTTGTACCATTAATGAATGGCCCCTCTTCATCTGAGGTGATCAAAAAAGCGATGGACCCTTTATGGTCTGGATGTTCTGCAATAAACCGTTCAACCGCAACGACCATACAGGCAAGAGAACCTTTCATATCAGCAGCACCACGGGCATAAAGGTAGTCGCCAATAATAGTGGGTTCAAACGGGGGGGTTTTCCACTGTTTGATATCACCACTCGGTACCACATCCGTGTGGCCTGCAAAAGTGAATAGTGGGGCTTGAGTGCCACGTCGGGCCCAGAAATTAGTGGTATCTTCAAAAACCATCTCTTCAATGGTAAAACCGAGTGCTTCTAAACGTTGAATCATAAGTTCTTGGCAACCAGCATCAATCGGGGTTACTGATTGGCGTTGTAGAAGGTCGATGGCAAGATCAAGTACAGGGCTATCTGACATAGAGCGAAAAATCCTTTTCTAAATGTGATTACTGATTAACTGAAAATTTCTTGATATTGGGCAGGCTTAAACCCGAGAAAGTAGTGGTCGTTATGAATTAATAGTGGACGTTTAATCATCGCGGGGCTTTCAAGCAGTAGGGGGATGGCGGTATCACTATTAAGGTTAGCTTTCTGCTCATCACTTAACTGACGATAGGTCGTTCCGCGTTTATTAACCACGGCCTCTACACCCAACTCAGAGATAAACGTCCGTACCATCTCTTCATTGATGCCATCAACTCGGTAGTCATGAAATGAAAAATCGATATTTTCAGCTTCTAACCATTTACGGGCTTTTTTGATGGTGTCGCAGTTTTTGATTCCAAACATCGTTGTTGACATGAATCTGACCTATATAGAAATGCGATGGAGATATACCAGTATCGGTAATGTAAACACTATTTATAGCGAGATTTGATCAGTGATACCAGCATAAAATGAATATTATCTATTATTGCAGGCGTAGGCATTGCCAAGAAGGGTGACGGAAGTACTGAAATAGAAAGGTTCAAAAATCACAACGGTATCGGCGCCAGCCTCATAAGCTTGGTTTTTTAACTGTGTAATACTGGATTGAACCAATTGGTTATTGGAGATGAAAAGGTAAGTATACCAATGCCCTTCGCTACCGATGAGTTCCTTGACCCACTCGCATCGATTGATAATCCCATTTCGATCAAAATGGATTTGAACTGAGTTAGAGCCATCAACTGGTGGGGCCAAGTTGGATGCTTCAAAGGTGGAGCACCCAACCAGCAACAGTGAGACAGTCAGTAAAACGAAGTACTTTTTAAACATTATTCTTGTGATTCAATATAGAGGAGTGTCGCGGCAACTCGGGATTGAACTTTTAATTTTTTAAGTAAACTTTTCATGTGAACTTTGACGGTTGCTTCAGAGATAAACAGTCGATCAGCAATTTGCTTGTTTCGGAAACCTTTTGATACCTCTTGAAGAATCTCGGTTTCACGCTTGGTGAGAGAAGCAAGTAGTTCATCCATTTCAGTGGTTTGATGCAAGTACTCTTTTAACTGTTTTGAAAATACCGCACTGCCCTGCATCGCATCTTTTAATAGAGTGATGAGATCATCAGGGTCAGTATCTTTTAACAGGTAACCATCCGCACCAGCTTCAATTAAGGTTTTAACATCTTGTCGGCTATCTGAAACCGTGAGAATGATAATGGTTGAGGTGATATCTAACTCTCGTAAAGCATTGAGGGTATCTAAACCTGACATCCCTTTCATATTGAGATCTAGGAGAATTAAATCTGGTTCCTCTTGCTGAATAAGAGCGACCGCATCTGCGCCATTGCTTGCCTCCCCAATAAGGGTAAACTCGGGCTCGTAGGATAGCAGTTGACCAATCCCTCTTCTCATTAACGGGTGATCATCAACAATGACTACATTCCACATTGTTACTTCTCCTAATTATTGAATATGTAATGGGAACACTAAGCGTATTTGGCAACCTAAGTTCGGCTCAGACTTAATGGATATTTCGCCATTAATTCGGTTGGCTCTCTCTTGCATAATGGATAGACCATAGTGATTTGTTTTATTAATGCTAGAGTCAAAACCTGTTCCGTTATCGGTGATGGTGATATGACCATGATCATCGATTTGCTCACTTATGATGGATATCTTAGTGGCTGTCGAATGTTTAATCGCATTTAAAACGCCTTCCCTGATTAACTGTAACAGATGTACGTGATGGTGTGCATCTAATGGTATTGAAGATAGGCTGTTATTTACCGAAATTGTGGCATCACTCTGTTTTGTTAGTGGCTTTAATATCTCTTCTAAGGCGTCATTAAAATTGGTCTCCTTAATGGTTAATCGGAAGGTACTGAGCAGTTCCCTTAACTCTTGGTAGGCACTTTTTAGTCCTTCATCCAACTCGTTTAAGGTTGCATTGGTCTCTTCGGTATTGGCACAGTCACAATGACCAATTTGACGTTTCAACACGGTAGTTTGAATCTTGAGATAGGAGAGCGCTTGGGCAAGGGAATCATGCAATTCTCGAGCAATCGCAGCGCGCTCATCCATTAGTAGCAACTGTTGCGACTGTTTTTGTGATTGATTGTAATAGAGGCCTCGGCTCAGAATATTCACCACATTGAGGATGAGATCTTGGTCGGGACAAGGGAGCTCATATTGCCAAGAGAGATAACCTAATGTTTCGCCATCCAGAATAAGTGGCTCTTTGTGCCACTCTTGTGGGAGAGGCTCGCCGGCATGAATTTCCCAAACCGCCCCATTGTCCTCTTCGACGGTCAGTTTTACGGCGATTAATCCTTCAGTTTTTACTAGGGTGTTTAACATGATTTGAAAGTTTTCTTGGCTTAGTTCAGATTCTGATAGCTGCTGTGAACATTGATAAAGCACCTGAAGAGAGCTGTTTGCTTGGCTGACTTTTCGAGTCTTATTTTCAACGGTCTGCTCTAGGTGGTGATAACTGTCTCCTAGCTCTTTCGCCATCCGATTAAATGTGTGGCCGAGCCGCGCAATTTCGTTATCTCCCGGAATATTGACCATTAAGTTAAAGTTTCCCTGTTTCATCTCTTTGCTTGCAGCGACAAGCTGGTTAAGAGGGTAAACAATTTTTTTCTGGGTGAAACGAATGATGAAAAGAGTGGCAATGAAAATCAGACCTAAACCAGCCCCTCCGATTAAAGAGAGTATTTTTAACTTATTCTCCGATAACTGCTGCAGCTGGAAAACAAAGAGATCAATCTCTTCGACAAATTGAGACACTTCCTGCAAATAGGCCTGTTTATTCTGATGTTGGAGCATAGGCTCTAGTAGGGTCCAGCGGTACAAAATATGGTGGTACTGCTGTTCAATATGCGCTGGGATCAACATGTTTTCTACTGAGGTCAGAGAGGGGGATTCCAGTGACTGGACAAAACTGGCTAAGTGTTGTTCCAGAAGAGGAGATTGCGTTTCAATATCAAGCGCCAACCGATAACTTTGCATTCTTAATGAGCCAGAGACGTTCACCGCAGCCGCATCTTTTAAACTAGAAGAAAGGGTGAGAAGGGCTACACTTGTAGTCGTTAAGGAGAGAATTAGAATTAGAATCATCACTCTTGCAACTGTACTGGTAACCGTGGTGTTGGTGTTAGGCAATGTTTACTCTCTGGTTAGTAAAATATGTAAATTGAAATATATCAAACAGAAGAGAGCAATTGTTAAATTTGTGAGTAGGGATGGTTAGTAAAATTGATCTAAAACAACTTTAAACTGGAATAACACTAATTGGTTATATCGTCGTTGATACGATCTTTTAAAATTACGTCATACTCTTAATTGTTGTATTCTAAAGGTTAATGCATTGTTAATTGGGTGTTGCGTTAAGCTGTTGTTGGAGAAATAGTGGTCGATTTATCAAAGAGGCGCCTGTTTAGACGTCCATCAGAAAAAAGTATTGATACTCAACAACGAATGCCTTGGGTCCACGACCAGAATACATTTACTAATGATTGTACTCGATGTGGGCAATGTGTAGAGGTTTGTGAAACCAACATCATTATTAAGGGCGACGGTGGGTTTCCTAGCGTTGATTTTACCAAAGGTGAATGTACTTTTTGTGAAAAATGCAGTGATGTGTGTCCCGAGAATCTGTTTGATCTCGATGTAGCCCCAGCATGGCGACATAAAGTGACCATGAATGATGACTGTTTAGCAACAAAATCGGTGGAGTGTCGTAGTTGTGCAGAGCTTTGCGAGCCGATGGCCATTACCTTTCAATTAACAATTGGAAACGTGGCTCAACCGAAACTGGATAGAGATAAGTGCACAGGATGTGGAGCTTGCGTTGCAATTTGCCCAACTTCTGCAATATCAATGAAAGTATAAATATTAAGCACAAAAGAGAGTGAAGTCGTGTCGGAAACCAAAAACGAGCAGATATTTGATAATTTACCGGACAATGAAGTGCATATTTCTAGCTTAATTGTTCACGTGAAACCAGAAGCATTAGAAAGCACGAAAGAAAGAATTTTAGCACTTCCAAATACAGAGATTCATGGTGAGAGTGAAGAGGGCAAAATTATTGTGGTCCTTGAAACTGAGAACCAAGGTTTCATTACAGATTCAATCGATAAAATTAATAATTTTGACAGTGTATTAAGCACTGCATTGGTATTTCACCAAATTGAACACTTTGATTCGCAATGTGAGGATGAATCATGAAAATGACAAGACGTGCGTTTGTTAAAGCAAACGCAGCTGCTTCGGCAGCAGCAGTAGCAGGGATAACACTGCCTGCGTCAGCAACAAACTTAATTGTAAGTTCTGACCAGACAAAAATTAAATGGGATAAAGCGCCTTGTCGTTTTTGTGGTACAGGTTGTTCGGTATTAGTCGGTACCCAAAATGGTCGTGTTGTGGCGACTCAAGGGGATCCTGAAGCACCGGTAAACCGTGGTCTTAACTGTGTGAAAGGGTATTTCCTTTCAAAAATCATGTACGGTAAAGATCGTGTTGAAACCCCGATGCTTCGCATGAAAGATGGCGAATTCCACAAAGAGGGTGATTTTGCACCTGTCTCTTGGGATAAAGCGTTTGATGTAATGGCAGACAAATGGAAAGCAGCACTTAAAGCCAAAGGCCCAACCAGTGTTGGTATGTTTGGTTCTGGTCAGTGGACCATTTATGAAGGTTACGCGGCTTCTAAGTTAATGAAAGCAGGTTTCCGTTCAAATAATATTGATCCAAATGCCCGTCACTGTATGGCATCTGCGGTAGGTGCGTTCATGCGTACTTTCGGTATTGATGAGCCAATGGGTTGTTACGATGATTTTGAAAATGCCGATGTGTTTGTTCTTTGGGGATCAAACATGGCTGAGATGCATCCAGTACTATGGACGCGTATTGCTGACCATCGTTTAAGTAACCCACATGTTAAAGTGAACGTATTATCCACGTACTATCATCGCTCATTTGAGCTTGCTGATAGAGGCATGATTTTCGAACCACAAACCGATCTGGTTATCGCAAACTTCATTGCTAACTACATCATTCAAAGCGACTCAGTGAACTGGGATTTTGTTAACAAACATACCCACTTTAAACGTGCTACTACGGATATCGGTTACGGCCTTCGTGACGAGCACCCTCTTCAGAAGAAAGCAAAAAATCCAAACGTGGGTAAATTAAACCCAATGAACTTTGAAGAGTACAAAAAATCTGTTGCTGAATATACAGTTGAAATGGCTTCAAAGCAGTCAGGTGTATCAGAGAAAGATCTGATTGCCATGGCCAAGCAGTATGCCGATCCTAACGTGAAAGTGATGTCACTGTGGACTATGGGCATGAACCAGCACACTCGTGGTGTGTGGATGAATAGCTTGGTTTACAACATTCACCTGTTGACCGGTAAGATCTCTCAGCCAGGTAACGGACCATTCTCACTAACAGGTCAGCCATCTGCATGTGGTACCGCACGTGAAGTGGGTACATTCTCACACCGTTTACCGGCAGATTTAGTGGTTGCTAACCCTAAACACCGTAAAATTGCTGAAAAGATTTGGAAACTTCCTGAAGGTACCATTCCACCAAAACCTGGTTTCCATGCCGTAGTACAAGATCGTAAATTGAAAGATGGCGTTCTTAATGCTTATTGGGTGATGTGTAACAACAACATGCAAGCAGGTCCAAATATCAATGAAGAGCGTCTACCTGGTTACCGTAACCCGGACAACTTCATTGTGACTTCTGACCCTTACCCAACCGTAACGGCTCAAGCCTCTGATCTGATTCTTCCTACCGCAATGTGGGTCGAAAAATCAGGTGGTTACGGAAATGCTGAGCGTCGTACGCAGCTATGGCATCAGCAAGTGAAACCTTATGGTGATGCTCGTTCAGATCTATGGCAGATCATGGAGTTCAGTAAGCGCTTTAAGATGGAAGAAGTGTGGGGCGAAGAGTTACTGGCGAAAGCACCGCAATACCGTGGCAAAACCATGTTTGATATCTTGTTCCAAAATGGACAAGTTGATGCATTCCCACTTTCAGAGTCTCCAGAGCTGAACGACGAATCAAATGACTTTGGCTTCTATGCACAAAAAGGTCTGTTTGAGGAGTACGCAGAATTTGGGCGCGGACATGGACATGATTTAGCACCATTTGATGTCTACCATAAAGTTCGTGGTCTACGCTGGCCTGTGGTTGATGGTAAAGAGACCAAGTGGCGTTTTGCGGAAGGGTCTGATCCATACGTTAAAAAAGGCGCAGGTTTTGAGTTTTACGGTAAGCCAGATGGCAAAGCAAACATCATTTTTGCACCGTATGAAGCACCACCTGAGTCTCCAGATGCAGAGTTCGACATGTGGTTATGTACTGGCCGTGTTCTCGAGCACTGGCATACTGGTACCATGACTCGTCGTGTACCTGAGCTGTATAAAGCCGTTCCTGATGCGCTTTGCTACATTCACCCTGATGATGCTCAAGCGAAAGGCTTACGTCGTGGTGATGAAGTGTTATTAGCATCACGTCGTGGTGAAGTTCGTTGCCGAGTAGAGACGCGTGGCCGTAACCGTCCACCTGTTGGCTTGGTGTTTGTTCCTTTCTTTGATGCAAGAATTCTTGTGAATAAGTTGATTTTGGATGCCACGGATCCGCTGTCTAAGCAGACGGATTTTAAAAAGTGCCCAATTAAAATCACAAAAATTTAATCAGTTGAATGAATGTAGCCATAAGGCGGAGATTTACAATGAAACGAATATTGATAGCGATAATGACTGCAGGCTTACTGTTAGCTGGCGCAGTACAAGCTGAAGAAACTGTACTTAATAACCCTGGTGGTATTGGCGGAGTAGAATCATTACGTGGGGCAGCGGAACTAGAAACCACTCGCGCAGCGGATGATTTCAAACGCTTTCCAAGAGACCATGCAGCAGGTCTTGAGAGTGACTATGTGTATCAGCCACCGCTTATACCTCACTCAATTCGTAACTATGAAGTGTCACTTAATGCCAACAAGTGTTTAGCATGTCATAGTTGGAAAAATGCGAAAGAGATGGGCGCAACTAAGATCAGTGTTACGCACTACCAAACTCGTGATGAGCAGGTATTATCAGATGTATCGCCTCGTCGATACTTCTGTCTACAGTGCCACGTGCCTCAAGCAGATGCGAAAGCTCTTATTGGGAATGATTTTGAACGTGTCGATTCTTTGCGCTACTAATTATAGCCATAGTTGATAGAGAGGCTATATATGAAATTACCAAGCATAATCACCACGTTTTGGAGACGGTTGAAGACGCCAAGTAAAGTCGCTGCGGGTGTTGTTTTGTTCATGGGCTTTGCGGGTGGCTTACTTTTCTGGGGTGCATTTAACACTGGAATGGAGTACACCAATACCGAAGAGTTCTGTTCAGGCTGTCACGCACCAATCGTGAAAGAGATACGTGAAACCGTTCACTTCTCGAACCGTTCGGGCGTTAGAGCCATCTGTTCAGATTGTCACGTTCCTCATAACTGGACGGATAAAATTATTCGTAAAGTTCAGGCTTCAAAAGAGTTGGTTGCTTTTGCAATGGGCACGATTGATACCGATGAGAAGTTTAAAGCGCGTCGTGCTCATTTAGCAGACCGTGAATGGAAACGAATGAAAGGCAATAACTCGCAAGAGTGTCGAAATTGTCATGAATTTGATTACATGGATTTCTCAGAGCAAGGTCCACGTAGCGCTAAGCAGCATTCAACGGCTTTGGCCAGTGGCGAAAAAACCTGTGTGGATTGTCACAAAGGGATTGCGCACAAATTGCCTGATATGCAAAACATTGAAGGCTGGCAATAACGCTGCAGTGAATATAGGATGAAAAAATAATGAGTACATTAGAGTCGATTATTTGGCACGTACTAGGTTACGCTGCAATGCCTACCATCATATTGGCCGGGTTTGCGGGTGTTGCCGCCGTTTCGTTATGGTTATTATCACTAGGTAAAGATAAAAACATTTAGTGATTAACCAATCAGAAACTAAAAAGTCATGCTTAACCGCATGACTTTTTTTATGCATTGAACATGATAGTCAGCTATTTTGTTAGGTAGAAAGCGGCAAAAATTGCCCAGCTGACCAGCAATAATCCCCAAGGAAGCAGTGATTGCTTAGTTTGGGTTGGATTGATGAGCGTTTCTGGCTGTTCAGTACTCTCTTCAGCAGTGGGTTGCGTTGATTGCCTAGATCGCTTTTTCAGCTTATCCGCTTGTCGTGCTTTCTCTTTCTGCTGCTGTTTATAAAGGGCAATTCCTTTTTGAATCCCTTGTGCGATCAGTTTAGTTTGCTCTTTGGTTTGTCCCTGTTTTTGCGTTGCTTTAGCCATCGCTGCCGCTTCTTGCTGTGTCTCAGGGGAAATACTGCTTTGTGAGGAGTGTTTTTTGGCCATATAAAAGAGTACCTGATCCGTAACGTGGTTGAATTATGGCAATATCGTACCAATCTTTTACTATATATAAACCGCATTAAGGATAAATGTTGTCATTTTCTTTTGATTCGTATGATGAACACGGGTCGGTTAAACCTCCGATATGGCTTTGGGCTGGTTGGTTTCTTCTAAGTCGCGCCTGGGTTGTTTTTATTATGGCTGGTGCAAGCAGAGATAAAGGAGCAGAACTGTTAGCTCTGTTTTACCCCAATCATGATGTCTTTTATGTCGGTTTAGCATTAGGCTTTCCTGCTGTACTCTTAATGTGGTTACAGGGGGTGAAAAACAAACAATATGCATTTATTGATCGCATTTGGCGTTTTGGCCGGGGCATCACGTTAATAATATTGCTGATTGATATCGTCATGGTTATCAATCCTCTTCTGCTTAATCACGGACGTTTTCATTGGGCGACAGCGGTAACGTTATTATTACAAGGTTGGTTCTTACTCTTTTTGTATCGAAGCAAACGAGTAAAGGCGACATTCAAGGAAAATAATACTGTGTAACCAATTCCTGATTATGATCATATCTTCGCGCTTTCAAACGCTTAGACTAGACTGAACACACTCCATTAGTAACAAATACGTATAAGGAATCTTCAATGTCGTTCTCATCACAATCTGCAATACTTCCCAATGCAGGCCCCTTTGCACTGTATGTTACCTTCAACGTAAAAAGTGCCGAGCAGCAAGTGTTACAACAGTTACAACAGCTGCCAAAATTGGTCGATGATTTAAACAGTCAACAGGCTGATGCCAACGTGAATGTGGCGATTTCGTTTAGTCACGGCATGTGGCAGAAGATGAACCAAGCAATGCCTGATGAGTTGGTTCCTTTTCAGCCTCTAGGTAGTGGGGAGATCACAGCGCCTGCAACAGGTGGCGATATACTGCTTCATATCCACTCAAATCGCCATGATTTGCATTTTTATCTGCTACGTAAACTGCTCTTACTGTGCGACGGGCACCTTGAGATATTAGATGAAACCTATGGTTACCGTTATTTAGATTCTCGTGATATGACTGACTTTGTTGATGGTACTGAAAACCCAAAAGATGAGGGTCGTAAAGAGGTCGCTATCATTGATGATGGTGAATTTACCGGGGGCAGTTATGTCATGGTTCAGCGCTTTATTCACAACTTGCCTGCTTGGAATCGACTCTCGGTAGCGGCACAAGAGAAGGTTATTGGCAGAACCAAACCAGATTCGATTGAACTGGAAGATGTGCCAAAAGCATCACACGTTGGTCGAGTGGATATTAAAGAAGAGGGTAAAGGGGTTAAAATAGTCAGACATAGTCTTCCATATGGCTCTGTATCTGGCGACCATGGCTTGTTGTTTATTGCTTACTGTAAGAGGGTGCATAACTTTACAGTCATGTTAGAGAGCATGTACGGGGCGACTGATGGGCATAGTGATCAAATGTTAAAGTTTACTAAAGCAGTAACCGGTGCATACTTTTTCACGCCATCACAAGAGATGCTAAGTCTTTTGAGTGTGAAAGGGTAGATATTACCGTGCAGATACAAAAAACGCTGTCCATAGGACAGCGTTTTTTTTACATCGCAGAACAATTTACTTGTTGATGCGAAGTACTGCTGATTCACCCACAGTGATAGAACCAGACAGCTTATGAAGCTCTTTGATCTCATCCATGTTTGAAATAACAACGGGTGTTAATGTTGATTTCGCTTTCTCTTCGAGAAGGGCAAGATCAAACTCAATGATTGTGTCACCAATTTTAACGTCTTGGCCTTCTTCAGCGATACGAGTAAAGCCTTCACCTTTAAGCTCAACCGTGTCGATACCAAAGTGAACGAAAAGCTCAATACCGTCAGTAGATTCGATAGAAAAAGCGTGGTTTGTTTCGAAAATTTTACCGATAGTGCCGTTAACAGGTGCAACCATCTTGTTACCAGAAGGTTTAATTGCAATACCATCGCCAACAATTTTTTCAGCGAAAACAACATCAGGCACATCTTCAATGTTAACTATTTCGCCAGACAGCGGAGCGATGATTTCAATCGCATCTGCATTTGTATTGTCATCAGATACTAGTTTTTTAATTTTGTCGAACAGACCCATTGTATTTGCTCCTAGGCATATATATTTGTCACTTTTCAAGTTAGGATAACTTTACTTTATTTTAAGAACAAATGCGCTGTAAAATCGAACAAAACAGCGCTTATTGATTGATCTTGAGCAAAAAAATCCTAACTAAAATGTTCCAGATTATTCCAGATAATTTGAATAACTATACTCTTACTTCGAATGTTTCGCGATAAATTTTTCAACGTGCGCTTCAATTTCAGCAGCGGTCGGCATCAGTAGCGCTTCTTCCGCCATTGCCTTAACATCGGCAAAATTTGAATTTCGGATCACTTTCTTAACGGATGGAATTGAGATACCACTCATGCTGAATTCATCTAAGCCCATACCGAGAAGAAGTAGCGTTGCACGATCATCCCCAGCTAGCTCGCCACACATGCCGGTCCATTTCCCCTCTTTATGAGAAGCATCAATGACTTGCTTGATCACCAATAGTACGGCTGGTGATAGAGGGTTATAGAGGTGAGAAATCATTTCGTTACCACGGTCTACTGCTAGCGTGTATTGGGTCAAATCGTTGGTACCGATTGAGAAGAAGCTCACTTCTTTAGCTAAATGATGCGCAATAGCAGCAGCGGCTGGTGTTTCGACCATGATACCGATTTCGATGTTCTCATCAAAAGCGTGGCCTTCGCTACGAAGTTCAATTTTATACTCTTCAATGGCTTTTTTAAGCTCACGAATCTCTTCAACAGAGATGATCATTGGGAACATGATACGAAGCTTGCCGTGAGCAGACGCGCGTAGAATTCCACGAACTTGATCACGAAGAATTTCACGACGATCTAAACTGATACGAACCGCACGCCAGCCAAGAAATGGATTCATCTCTTCAGGTAGGTCCATATAAGGAAGATCTTTATCACCACCGATATCCATAGTACGGATAATCACTGGCTCACCATGCATCGCTTCAGCCACTTCTTTGTAGGCGACGTACTGCTCTTCTTCAGTAGGAAGGGCGTCACGATCCATGAATAAAAACTCAGTACGATAAAGGCCAACGCCTTCACCGCCATTTCGGATGATACCGTTACAATCTTTTACCGTACCAATGTTGCCACAGACTTCAACTTGCTTACCATCAAGTGTAGTTGCAGGAAGATCTTTTAGTTTGGCAAGTTCTTCTTTATCGGCTTTAAATGCATCACCAATAGCCGTTGCGTTAGCGATCTCTTCCTCTGATGGATTTAATACAATCGTATTATTGATCGCATCGAGAATCATCATGTCGCCATTTTTTGCTTGCATCGTAATGTTATTGGTTCCGACAATAGCAGGCAGTTCTAATGAGCGAGCCATGATTGAGGTGTGAGAAGTACGCCCACCGATATCACAAGCAAACCCTAGCACGTAATCAAGGTTGATTTGAGCGGTTTCAGATGGGGTTAGATCGTTAGCGACCAAGATTACTTTTTCATTAATGTTGCTTAATGAAACAATATTGATACCGAGTGCGTTTTTAATAAAGCGGCTGCCAATATCGCGGATATCGGTAGCACGCTCTTTTAAGTAGTCATCATCTAAAGATTCAAGGGCACATGCTTGCTCTTCAATAACAGCATGAATTGCTGCATCAGTAGACATATGATCTTTTTTAATAAGGGCTAAAATCTCATCTTCTAACTCTTCATCTTCGAGTAGCATGATATGCCCTTCGAAAATTGCCTCTTTCTCTTCACCAAACGTGATTCGTGCTTTCTCTTTAACAACTTCAAGCTGCTGAGAAGACTTATTGCGTGCATCGAAAAAACGTTGAACTTCTGATTCGACCTCTGAGTCAGAAATTGGGTTTGTATTTAGGACAATAGTATCCTCTTGAAGTAAAAGTACTTTACCAAAAGCGATACCTGGAGATGCTAGAATACCTGAAATCATAGCCTTACCTTTGAACAATAAATAATTGAGGGTTATTACGAATAGTCGTAATTAGTGCAGATCAGCCATTAGAGCAACCAGTGTGTCTACTGCTGCTTCAGCTTGTTCGCCTTCAGCAGAGATAGTCACAACCGTTCCTTTAACTAAACCTAAAGTTTGTAGTTTGAACAGGCTTTTTGCACTCGCTGTTTTACCATTCGATGTTACTGAGATATCAGCATCAAATGATTTAGCTTCTTTTACGAACTGCGCTGCAGGACGAGTGTGTAGGCCATTTTCTGCTGTGATTTCAACTTGCTTAGAATACATGTGTTATCCCTCAAAAATATAGAAATATGTGATTGATGTCTAAGTTTGAGTCTACCTTGGAACAAGCGTAGTCGCCAGTTCCTAGTTTAGCTTAGGCTACTCAACACTATTATTGACACTAATAGATTAAGTTGGTCATACATTTGCAACACTGTTCTCAAAGTTACAAAGGTATGACCGACAATCGCCTTTATTTTTAGCCGCAAAATAAAGTAAATAGATAGTACCAATCCAGTGAACGAAATCAACAAAAAAACCCCTTACGGGGCTTTATTAATCAAAAAATTGATTTCAACACATAATTTTTAAGAACTATTGTTGGTTCTCTTTATCGCTGAAGATACCAGCAAATAGCGCCGTACTTAGGTAACGTTCGCCGGAACTTGGAAGAATAGTGACAATGGTTTTTCCAGCAAATTCAGGAAGTTCAGCTAAACGATTAGCAGCAACAACGGCAGCACCAGAAGAGATACCGGCAAGAATGCCTTCCTCTTCCATTAGGCGACGGGTCATTTCAATTGCCTCTTCAGAGGTTACCGCTTCGACACGATCAATAAGTTCAAGATCTAGGTTTCCTGGGATAAAGCCAGCGCCAATACCCTGAATTTTATGTGGAGCAGGTTGCACATCATCACCTGCAAGTGTTTGCGCAATGACTGGAGATTCAGCAGGCTCTACAGCAACAGTGGTAATCGCTTTACCTTGTGTACCTTTAATATAGCGGCTCACACCGGTTAATGTTCCGCCGGTACCAACACCTGCAACGAAGACATCAACATTACCCTCGGTAGCGTCCCAGATTTCAGGACCTGTTGTTTTTTCATGGATAGCCGGGTTCGCTGGGTTATTAAACTGTTGCAGTAAAAGATATTTGCTTGGATCTTGCGCAACGATCTCTTCCGCTTTAGCTATGGCGCCATTCATTCCTTTTGGTGCTTCGGTTAACACTAAGTTTGCGCCCAAGGCTTTTAATAGTTTACGACGCTCTAAGCTCATTGACTCAGGCATAGTTAGAGTCAGTTTGTAACCACGAGCAGCAGCAACATAAGCCAGTGCAATACCCGTATTGCCACTTGTTGGTTCAACAAGCTCAATATCTTTGGTTAGGGTTCCTGCTTTTTCAGCTTCCCAGATCATGTTGGCACCGATACGGCACTTTACACTAAAGCTTGGGTTACGAGCTTCGATTTTGACTAATACGTTACCGTTACTGACGCGGTTTAAACGGACTAGAGGTGTATTACCGATGGTTTGGCTGTTGTCTTCAAATATCTTGCTCATGTTTAAGTTCCTTCAATACACGATAGGGTGTTAAGTTGTTCACTATGTTGCTTAGAATATGACGATAAGCAGCAATCGAAAAAGAATAAAACGTTATAACTTATGGATATATCTATATTAGAAACCGTTTTACTACTTTACGTACCTCTCTCTATATATATCAACCCACATTGCTGTTGCACCACATACCGCTACCGGCATCACAAACAGGTTCAAAATTGGGGTCATGGTAAACAGGGTAACTAATGCACCGAAGCTGATAGACTTTCCCCTGCGCGCTTTCAGATCGTCTCGCATCGATTCAAAAGAGACTTTGTGGTTATCAAAAGGATAATCACAATACTGAATGGACATCATCCACGCCGTAAAAACAAACCATAGTACCGGTCCAACCGTTTGGCCAATGCCTGGAATAAATAGAAATAGAAACAGCCCTATTGCTTTTGGTAAGTAATATCTTAATTTGCGCCACTCACGCCCTAAGATGCGTGGCAGATCCTTAACTGCAGACATCACTCCGCCAGATGGTGCGGGTTGCCCCGTTAGTTTTGCTTCTAAATGTTCAGCGAGTAAGCCATTAAACGGTGCGGCTATCCAGTTGGCGATGGTACTGAAAAAGTAGGAGAAGGTCGCCAATATTGCCACGACAATGAGGGGCCACAGTAGATAAGATAACCAATCAAGCCAAGATGGCACGTAGCTTAATAGTGTGTCAATCCAGCCGCCAATTTGGGCATATATCAGTGCAAATGCACCACCTAATAAGAGAAAGTTAATCAGTAAAGGGATCAAAACAAACCGACGTATGCCGGGCATTTTACAGAGGGTGATTCCTTGGAAAAAGTAACTTGCGCCACTTTTGCTATCATTAAGTGTTCTTTTTGTTAGTGAAGATTGGGTCATTTTGCCTCCAGTAAGTTATCGTCATGGTAAAACGAGAGCTGTTAAGATTCAATGAACTCCTCATAATCGACTAAAAAAATCGATAAGCGCGATTTAACCGCTATGAAAAGAGCCATAAGCTTGATAAATTGATAAAAAAACCGTGATAAAGCGATACTCATGCGATAGGATCGCTCGATAGAAGTTATATATTGCACATTTATTATTTGTTCCAATTTGGGAATGAAAACATTGAGATTTTGAGATGCAGGAATTGCGACTTGTTCTGATTATTGTAGGGGCGCTGGCTATCAGTGCCTTACTGTTTCACGGCCTTTGGACTAGCCGAAAAGAAAATGCGGCAAAATTTGGCAATAAACCGCTAAATAAAGTGGATTTTGACAATAAGGTTGATTCGACCTTAGAAGACGTTAAATCTGAGCCCGTTAAATCTGAGCCCGTGACTAAAACAAGGAAAGAGCCAGGCTTTAACTTCAGTCATGATGAAATTAAAGGTGATCCATTACTGGATGGAAGTGATGATACTGACGATCTAGAAGAAGAGATCGTTCATCATGATGATTCAATGATTGTCGATGACTCTGTTGAGACAACTGACGACCTTATGATATCGACTGATGAACCTAATGATATTGCTTTCTCTGCTTACTCGATGGAAGAGAGTATCGACAATGAGCCCGTGCCAACCGTCGTGTTTGAGGCTGATGACGTTGAAGAGGTGAGCACAGACCAACCAGCGGATAATTCCGCGACCAAAGAGAAAGCTTCCGAAGAAGATATGCTGGTCATGCATGTTCATATTTCTGGAGAGGAGCGCTTTAGTGGCCCTAACCTTTTTGATAGTTTAGAGCAAAATGGTCTGTTATTTGGTGATATGGATATTTATCACCGTCACTCAGATCTTTCAGGCGTCGGTGAAGTGCTGTTTAGTGTTGCCAATATGGTGGCTCCAGGTCACTTTAGAATGGATAGCATTGAAGATTTCACCACTCCAGGTGTCTCTTTCTTTATGGCGTTACCTTGCTTTGGCGAACCAGAGCATAACTTTAAACTCATGTTAAGAACGGCGCAGCAAATTGCTGATGACCTTGGTGGCCATGTCCTCGATGATAATCGAAACTTGATGAGCCCCAATAAATTGGATGAGTACCGGACTCGAGTTCGACAATTTACCAACACAACACACTAACCATTTTGTTATGAAGTAAGGCTCCTAAATGGGAGCCTTTTTTCTATTTAAGTACAACGAGAGATACCATGAAACTTGACATCATAGAACAATTGAATGAGTTAAAAAGCACCATTAACTATCATGGCTATCGCTATTATGTTGAAGACAGTCCAGAAGTTCCTGATGCGGAATACGATCGACTAATGCAGCAATTGCTAGCGATTGAGAGTGAACACCCTGAATTAGTCACGGTAGATTCACCGAGTCGCAGAGTGGGAGGTGCACCACTTGATGCCTTTACTCAAGTTAACCACATTATTCCAATGCTCTCTTTAGATAACGCTTTTAATGATGACGAGTTAGACGCATTCGAAAAACGCATTCAAGAACGTCTACTTGGTGAGCGTATTTCAACCTATTGTTGTGAACCTAAATTAGATGGATTAGCAGTCAGTTTGATGTATGAGCAGGGTGTTTTAGTACAGGCAGCAACACGTGGCGATGGATCGACTGGAGAGAACATCACCGACAATGTCCGCACAATCAAATCTATCCCATTAAAGCTTCAAGGCGAAGGCTGGCCGAATCGATTAGAGGTTCGAGGTGAGGTGTTTATGCCTAAGTCTAGCTTTGATGCGCTGAATGCTCGAGCTCTAAAACGCGGTGATAAAGCATTCGCCAATCCAAGAAATGCGGCAGCGGGCAGTTTGCGTCAACTTGACTCAAAAGTGACAGCAACCCGTGCGTTGAGTTTTTATGCCTATAGTGTGGGTGTGGTAGAAGGCGCTGATTTAAAAAATAGTCACTATGATAGGTTTGTACAGCTAAAAGGTTGGGGACTGCCGATGTGTGGTGAAACCAAACAGTGTTCGACCTTAGAGCAAGTGAAAGCCTATTATCAAGATATCATGACCCGTCGCGAACAGCTTAGTTATGAGATTGATGGGGTGGTCATCAAAGTAGACAGCATTGAACTGCAACAGCAGCTAGGTTTTGTCGCCCGTGCGCCGCGTTGGGCTATTGCCTATAAATTCCCAGCGCAAGAGGAGCTGACGGTACTTAATGATGTGGAGTTTCAAGTGGGTCGAACAGGAGCGATAACTCCAGTCGCAAAGCTGGAGCCTGTTTTTGTTGGTGGAGTTACCGTGAGTAATGCCACACTGCACAACGCCGATGAGATTGCTCGTTTGCAAGTGCGTATTGGCGATACCGTTATCATTAGACGAGCAGGAGATGTTATTCCTCAGATCGTCAGTGTGGTAGAGAGCCGACGACCTACAGACAGTAAAGCGATTGTCTACCCAACAACGTGTCCCGTGTGTGACTCTCTGGTCGAACGTATCGAAGGCGAAGCGACCACGCGATGCAGTGCCGGGCTAGTCTGTAAGGCTCAACGTAGTGAAGCGGTGAAACACTTTGTTTCGCGAAAAGCGATGGATGTTGATGGCTTAGGGGTGAAAGTGATCGAGCAGTTAGTTGAACGCGAGATGATTGATACCCCAGCCGATCTGTTTACCCTTTCTGCTGGAGTGATTACCGTGCTGGATCGCATGGGACCTAAATCGGCGCAGAATGTGGTGGACTCGTTAGAAAAATCCAAACAGACCACTCTCGCTCGTTTTCTCTACTCATTAGGTATTCGTGAAGTCGGAGAGGCGACGGCATCAAATTTGGCGACCCATTTCTTAACGCTTGAGGCTATTCAAGCCGCCACTCATGAACAATTGCTCGACGTCTCTGATGTGGGAGATATTGTTGCTAAACACATCATTAACTTCTTTAAAGAGCCACATAATCAACAGGTGGTGAGCCGTCTTATTGATGTGGGCATTACTTGGCCTGCAATTGCAGCATTAGATGAGAGTGTTGAGCGTGCACTCGAAGGAAAAGTCGTGGTGCTTACGGGCACCTTGTCACAGCTGTCACGCAGTGATGCCAAAGCGGTGTTGCAAAATTTAGGGGCTAAAGTCTCTGGAAGTGTCTCTAAAAAGACCGATATCGTCTTTGCTGGTGCTTCTGCTGGGTCCAAATTAACCAAAGCACAAGAGTTAGGTATTGAGATAAAAGATGAACAGGATCTCGTCGATATCATTGCGTTAGGTTAAAGTTTTCTGCGTTCTAAATGTATAACAAAAGCACTAAGTGTGACCTTGCTCTTGGTGCCTTTATCTCTCTCCTCTCTCATGTTTATAAATTATAAATGATCGAGCTTAATCAATGACTTAACGATAATATATATTTATTTATATTATTGAGATGTTAGTAAGAGATTGATTATATGGTATTTATATATTTATTGTGAAAAGTTTTCCTAAAGTGGTTTGATCTCTCATTCATGCCTAAAGTTTGCACTCTGTCATATATTTTTTAATGAAAATTAAGTTCTTATTGATATTTTTCTACGCGAAGTTAGTCTAAGTAGCAATGAATGTTTCTAGCATTCATGACCAAATGTGATGACGTTCAGTGGAACTGTTTGTCAATCACAAGGAATTTTTCTTACTGCTCTTCGGCGGCCACTTAAGGCAGTAAGCAAAAATACAGCTATATATTTTTAGGAGTTTTTCCATGGAAAAGATGTTTAAACGCACGCTTTTAGGCGCTGCTGTAGCTACTGCTGCATTCGCAACTTCAGTTAACGCATATGAAATCGGTCAAAACAACGATTTCTCTGTCGAAGTTTATGGTGTTGCTGCAATCTCTGCAGTGAACTATGACCAAGAAACTGATGGTGCTGATAAAAGCACAGGCGTACAGTTTGAAAATGAATCTCGTATTGGCTTCCGTGCTGGTAAAGAGATGTTTGAGAATATTGAAGTCTTCATGCAAATCGAATCTGGCTATGTGGATAGCTGGCAGAAAGGCGAGCTAGGTGCTCGTGATACTTTCATCGGTCTGCGTGGCGATTGGGGTAAAGTACGTTTCGGTCGTATGTTAACGCCGATGTACGAAGTGATTGATTGGCCATACGCCAACCCAGGTTTGGGTGCGTCATGGGACTGGGGCGGCGATGTGAAATACAATCGTGATCGCCACAGTAATACCGTTCGTTATGACTCAGCTGCAATTGGTAACCTTACCTATAATGTAGCCGCTGGTCGTGGTGATACGTCGGTTGACGGTAACTACTGGGTGGGTGGTGGTGCACACTACCGCGTAGCGGATGCGGTTACTTTCCACGCGGCATTTGAGTCAGAGTCAGATCGTCAAGTATCAGCGTCGTCTGCTGCAGGTTATGACTGGGTTGATGCCGATGATGATCCAAGTACAGTACCTACTTGGGGAGCTGTTGCAGCTAAAGATGCTGTAATGACTGATACCTTCGGTTACTTAGTTGGTTTTGAAGCGTCACTGCCAGCAGGTTTTGGCATTTCAGGTGCGTTTAAATCAGGCGAAAGTGACGTTCAAGGTGGCGAGAAGTCAACGCAAGACTCTTTCTCTTTGATTGGTCAATACTGGAACGGTCCAGTTGGCGTGAAACTGGGTTACACGGCAAACCAGGACTCTAAAACGGGCAGCGTAACTAACGATGATGATGATAGCATCACATCAGCACAAGTTATGTATGTTAAGAATGGCTTTGTCCCTTATGTACGTGTTGCAAAACGTGATATCAAAGACAAAGATGGCGAGCACGATATCTTCGTAGTACGCGTTGGTCTTGAGTACGGCTTCTAAGTTAACACTATGTAGAACAACAATTTATTAACACCTATAAAAGCGAGCTGATGCTCGCTTTTTTTCGTCTGTAGGTTTTTAGTATAGGTTATAGGTTATAGGTTATAGGTTATAGGTTACTAACTGCCCAGCTTAAGAACTCTTTTTTGGTTTTTTCATCAGCTTGTAAGAACCAGTGTTTAAGTTGTTCACTGGCTTGGTCTGACACCGGCTGGTTACTCTCTGTTGGATTGACCGTTGACGATGTTGTTTTTTCTTTTGTTACCATAGCAGCGGCAGTTGAAGTGGTAAGTGCCGCTGCACCATGTTGTGCGTTATATCTTTTCGCGTAATCGTGATAATCGTGGCTGACTGAAAAACCGTCGAGTTTCAGCTGATCATGCTTGAAAACGACCAGCTGTTCATTGCTGTCTTGTAAGCTGAGATCATCACTTTTAAAAGCTCGCGCATGGGTTTCATCAGAAAAACTAGGCAAAGTGAGGTTAAGAGTTTTATCTGATGCAGTGAATGTTACGATATAAGGGTTAGAGCGATAACGAACACTTTGAGTATCGCCACGGTAGAAATATTTATCTATCTGATAAATGATCTGATTTTCACCATTCTTTAAGGTAATCGCGTCATCAGAGGATTTGAATAAATTATCCCATCCTTTTGCCGCATCTTGTTCATTGACTGCCAATAATCTGAAATTATCGGGTAAATTAAGAGTAACGTCAGCGTGTGAATTAAGAGACAACAGTAAGCTGGATATTGCAATAGCTTTGAGTTTCATTGAACTGTCCTTGTAAATAAGATACTTATTATTTTACGGATAAAAAGACTCGTCAGTAAGGAAAATTGAGATTCAAAGCAAATTTATAAGGGCTACTTCACACAACGCAATCCTCTTATTTTGCCTCGTTAAAAAAGAGAGGAAATCAATGCTGTGCAGGTTGATCATTGCAGCAGATTGAAATAAGCATTAATACGGCAATTGTAGAATTACACCACAGTGTTAAAATAGCCCGCATATTTGCAACAGGCAGTAAATGTACTGCAACAATATCTGATTAAAGGGTACTTTAAATGACGGTTAAAACTCGTTTCGCGCCTAGTCCAACAGGCTATCTTCACATTGGTGGTGCACGTACTGCACTCTACTCTTGGTTATATGCTAAAAGCCAAGGCGGCGAATTTGTGCTGCGTATCGAGGACACAGATCTAGAGCGCTCAACTCAAGAAGCGGTTGATGCCATTCTAGAAGGTATGGAGTGGTTAGGTCTGGATTGGGATGAAGGTCCATACTATCAGACTAAACGTTTTGACCGTTACAATGAGTTTGTTGACAAGCTGCTTGCAGAAGATAAAGCGTACAAGTGTTATGCATCAAAAGAGCTGCTTGATGAGATCCGTGAAGAGCAAACTGCCAATGGTGATATTGCACGCTATGATGCCAATCATCCAAAAGTGATTGCCGTTAATGCTGCCGCAACCGATGGCGAGCCTTGTGTCATTCGTTTCCGTAACCCTAAAGAGGGCTCGGTAGTATTTGATGACCAAATTCGCGGAAAGATTGAAATTGCTAATAGCCAACTGGACGATCTGATTATTCGTCGTACTGACGGCGCACCAACTTATAACTTCTGTGTGGTTATTGATGATTGGGATATGGGCATTACTCATGTCGTTCGTGGTGAAGATCATATTAACAATACTCCACGTCAAATTAATATCTATGAAGCATTAGGCGCACCAGTACCTACCTTTGCGCACTGTGCAATGATCTTAGGTGATGATGGTGCAAAACTGTCTAAACGTCATGGCGCGGTCGGTGTGATGCAGTTCCGTGATGAAGGTTACCTGCCTCAAGCGATTAATAACTACCTAGTACGTTTAGGTTGGTCACATGGTGATCAAGAGATCTTCTCTCAACAAGAGATGATTAATCTATTTAAACTGGAAGGGGTCAGTAAATCTGCTTCTGCGTTTAATACCGAGAAACTGCTTTGGTTGAACAACCACTACATTAAAACGGCTGAACCTGAATATGTAGCCAAATATCTGCAGTGGCACTTAGACCAAAAAGAGATCATAATTGATAATGGTCCTGCTATCGCTGAAGTGATTGGTTTGGTTGGTGAGCGCTGTAATACCTTGATTGAAGTGGCTGAGCAGTCTCGTTATTTCTATCAAGATTTTGAAACGTTCGATGCTAATGCAGCGAAAAAGCATCTTCGCGGTGTAGCAAAAGGGCCGCTACAATTAGCACTGACCAAAATTGAAGCTCTGGCTGATTGGAACACTGAAGCTCTGCATAATGTGATTCAAGAAGTCGTTGCTGAACTGGAAATCGGCATGGGCAAAATTGGCATGCCGCTGCGCGTTGCAGTTACAGGCCAAGGCCAATCTCCGTCTGTTGATGCGGTCATGCAGTTAATTGGTAAAGAGCGCGTTGTTGCTCGTATTAACTTAGCATTAGCCTTTATTGCTGAGCGTGAAGCTAACGCACAGTAAAACCAATCCCAGTTTGGTACCCTTGTTAAAGCCGCTGTTTGTTAGCGGCTTTTTTCTATTAGCACTGAATGTGTAAGGCAACATCATCATGAAACCAGGTCATACCGGTATAAAGCGACTTATCAAAGCCACAGGGTTTTCGATTCAAGGGCTAAAAGCAGCGTTTAAGCATGAGTCGGCCATCCGCCAAGAGCTATTTATGATACTCATTCTTGGCCCTGTCGCTCTGTTATCAAACACAACGCCAGTAGAGAAATCTCTGTTGTTGATCACGTTGTTTCTGATACTTATTATTGAGCTTATCAATTCAGCACTTGAAGCCGTGGTGGATCGTATTGGACCTGAACTGCATGAACTGAGTGGCCGCGCGAAAGATATTGGCTCTGCTGCAGTGCTGATTGCACTTATTCTAGCCGTGTTGGTGTGGGGTGTTATTTTCTTGTTGTAACTCAATACGTTGTTAATATGGCTTTCTGTCTATTGTCATATTAAATGAGAAACAAGCCGCATTTAGTGCGGCTTTTTTGTTGCTTGTAATTTGAACAGCTGAATAAACGTTGCCCATTGTCCCAAATTTAATAGGTAACCCGCACTCAATTAGTTAAGTGTGATATTTAACCGTTTTTTAATTCATTGTTACAATAAAATGCCAAATATGTACTAGCAATCCAGTTTATAAGCTCGACTTTTATTCATTAATCGGGTTTTAAAACTAGGTCTATATGTTTTAATCCAATAGATTGATTAACAGAGAGGTTAATTATGAGTAATGATGGAACAACTGCAGTTGCACCGAATAAAAAGAAGCTTTCATTTCCTTCCGCGTATACCGTGTTATTTTGTGTTGCAGCGCTCGTTGCAGTATTAACATGGGTAGTTGATGCAGGTGTCTATAACAAGCTGTCCTATGAAGGCGACAGTTTTATGATCACCTACGCCGATGGCAGCACCAAAACCATGCCGCCGACACAAGAGACGCTAGACCAAGTGGGTATTAAAGCGGACTTAGATAAATTTGTTAACGGCGACATCTACAAACCAGTAGGGATCCCTAACTCATTTACCTCTGTTGAATCGAACCCACAAGGCGTAATGGATCTTTTCCAAGCACCGATTAAAGGGATGTATGACTCCATTGATGTGGTGTTCTTCGTGCTCGTGATTGGTGGCTTTATTGGCATCGTTAACTATTCAGGAGCATTTGGGGCGGGTATTAATCGCTTGTCTGTCATTATGACAGGTCGTGAACAGTGGCTGATCGTTATTGTTACCGCTTTAATCGCACTCGGCGGTACCAGTTTTGGTATGGCTGAAGAGACCATCGCATTTTACCCTATATTGATACCTATTTTTATTGCGGCCGGTTATGACGCCATGGTTGGTTTGGCGGCGATTTACTTAGGTTCTTCTGTCGGCACCATGTGTTCGACGGTAAACCCATTTAGTACGATTATTGCTTCAAATGCGGCGGGTATTAACTGGACATTAGGCCTTGAGCCACGTCTGGCTCTGCTTATTGTCGGTACTATTGTCTGCATGGTATACATCATGCGTTATGCAAAACGCGTTAAAGATGATCCAACCACTTCGTTGATTTATAGTCAGAAAAAAGAGATTGAAGAACGTTTCCTAAAAAATATCGACAAAAGTGCAGCCAACGAAAAATTGGATGGCAAACATGTGATTATCTTATCGCTATTCGCTGCAACCTTCTTCGTGATGGTTTACGGTGTATCAAGCTTAGGCTGGTGGTTTGAAGAGATGACGACGTTATTCTTTGTCTCGGCGATTATTATCGGTTTGGTTGATAGAGTTCCAGAGAAAGCATTTGTACGTGAGTTCATTCAAGGCGCCAATGACCTACTCGGTGTTGCGTTGATCATTGCCATTGCACGTGGTGTTACTGTGCTGATGGATGGCGGTATGATCAGTGACTCGATTTTACATATGAGTGCAACACTGGTTGAAGGCATGGACAAAGGGGTATTCATCGTTGTTATGATGTTCCTTTTTGCCGGCGTATCATTCTTTGTACCTTCATCATCAGGTTTAGCCGTGCTATCGATGCCAATCATGGCACCATTAGCAGACGTTGTTGGTATCCCACGTGAAAACATCGTAAGTTCTTATCAATATGGTATGGGTTTGATGGCGTTCATCACTCCAACCGGCTTAGTACTGGCGTCATTAGCGATGGTTAATGTCACCTTTGATAAGTGGCTTAGATTTGTATTGCCTCTACTGGCAATTCTGGCTTCGCTAGCTGCAACAACATTGTTAGTGACCGTTTACTTCTAATCTAGTTACTGTCACTTCTGATAAAAAGCCGTTCAATGCAAATTGAACGGCTTTTTTATTTGAGGTATTTAGTTAGACCCGTTTAATGATCATAGCTGTGCCCATGCCACCACCAATACACAGTGATGCTAACCCATACTCACTCTGTTGTTTTTGCATCTCATACAACAGAGTTGCCAAGACTCGACCACCAGATGCACCTAAAGGGTGTCCAAGGGCGATGGCACCACCGTTAAGGTTAGTTTTATCATCAAACCAATCCAGTGACACATTATGCTGTTCAGAAAGGCCATGCATAACACCAATAGCCTGAGCAGCAAAGGCTTCATTCAACTCAAGAAGATCAATCTGTTCAAGAGACATATCAGCACGCTGCAACGCTTGCTTGATGGCAGAAACAGGACCTAACCCCATGAAAGCGGGATCAAGACCACCTTGACCACAGCTGATAATCTCAGCCAGAGGTTGCAGCTGGTATTTATCAACTGCTTGTTGTGACGCGACAATAAACGCAACCCCACCATCGTTAATGCCCGAGGCGTTACCTGCAGTGACAGAACCATTACGATCAAACGCTGGACGCAATTTTGCTAAGCTTTCCATCGATGCATCGACGCGAGGGTACTCATCACGTGCAAAGGAGAGTGATTTTCGGCGAATGGTGACCTCAACAGGGGTAATTTCATCATCAAAACGACCCGATTCAACCGCAGAGCATGCGCGCTGTTGGCTACGAAGAGCAAAGGTGTCTTGTGCTTCACGGCTAATGTTATATTGATTGGCAATGTTTTCAGCCGTGATCCCCATGTGATACTGATTAAACACATCGGTAAGTCCATCATTGATAATGGAGTCCAAGATTTTCTGATCGCCCATCTTGGCACCAAAACGGTTATTAGCACTCATCAAGTAGGGGGCTGCTGACATGTTTTCCATACCAGCCGCCACCACTAAATTGGCCTCACCGGCTTTGATTTTAGTTGCCGCTTCGATGACCGTTTTCATGCCACTGCCGCAAATCATATTGAGGGTGTAAGCAGGGACGCTATCTGGCACCCCAGCAAAGCGTGATGCTTGGCGACCCGGTCCCATTCCTTGGCCTGCACTAAGGACATTACCGACAACGACTTCATCGATATTCTCTGTGTTGATGTTTGCCTGTGCAATGGCTGCTTTTATTGCTTGACCACCAAGCTGATAAGCAGGAACGGTTGCTAAAGTGCCACCAAAACTTCCTAGCGCTGTGCGTTTCGCACCCACAATATATACTTTGCTCATCTCGTCTCCGTTAAATGACTAAACCGCCATCAATTTTTAAAGTTTGTCCCGTAATGAATGATGCGTTGTCACTGGCTAAAAATAGCACACCTTCAGCAATATCTTGAGGTTTCCCCATACGCCCTAAGGGCGTTTTGGTTTTCATATAAGTCAATACTTTTTCTGGTAAATCAACGGTCATCGGTGTTTCAATAAAACCAGGTGCTACGCAGTTAGCGCGAACTTGAGCCCCTTTACGAGAGAACTCTTTCGCCCAGCCCTTGGTCATTGCTATCACACCACCTTTCGTTGCTGCGTAATTACTTTGTCCAATATTTCCATCCGTACCCACAACGGAAGACATAGTAATAATTGAACCAACCCCTTGCTCAATCATCACCGATGAGATGGCTTGAGTCATATTGAACACACCTTTAAGGTTCACATTCATTACCATGTCCCAATCGTCTTCACTCATTCTATCGAGTAGATTGTCACGAGTGATACCGGCATTGTTAACCAATACGTCAATGTTGCCATGTTGTGCTTTAAGATCAGCAACAAAATCAGCAATGGCATCGCGATCGCAGACATTCAGTTGTGTAGCACAAACATTACTGTATTTGCACTCTAGATCAACCATCACCTCGTGGTTCATATCACACGCATAGACTTTTAAGGCACCTTGCATAGCAAATGTTTCTACGATACAGCGCCCAATGCCTTGAGCTCCTCCGGTTACGACACATATTTTATTTGCCAGCATAGTTCTCCCTTCCTTATCTGTTTTGATGCGTTGACAGCTATATTAGGGGGTGTTGCTAAGAATGATTAGGCTTAAAGAGTCAAAACACTATTTCATATATGGGGCAATTAACGTAATAAATGTGAGGATAAGGGATAATGTGACGGAGCAAACGCAATTCCGCTCTGCGGCTTTTAAACGTAACGTATTCAACATAGAGTGATCTTTTGACTCAATGTGATGTATTTATGCTCGATAAAATAGTCTACTTTATGCATGTGGTTCGTACTGGTTCGTTTAGTGCTGCGGCGACAAAATATGGTATATCCGCCTCAGCGGGTAGTCGCTGGATCATTGAGTTAGAAGAAAACATGGGAGTCAGCCTATTAAAACGATCGACTCGAAAGGTTGTCACTACGCAAGCTGGGGAGCGTTTGTTTGCACGTTTTGACCATGTAAACAACGAGATTGATGACATCTTAACGGAAATACAGAACCTAGGTAACGATGATAGGGGGGTGATTCGAATTGCATGCACTCCCTTGTTTGCGAAAAACTTTTTAAGCCGTATTGTTGGTGAGTATTTAAATCAATACCCTTATGTTTCATTCCGCATTGTCGAAACGGCTTATGATGTTGACCATATTGAGGAGTTTGATTTTTCAATTAGAGCAAATGCGACCTATCAGGGCTATCAGGAAAAAGACAGTTTGCTTGTTAAACGATCACTGCTTAAGACCCCATTAAAAGCGTGTTGCTCTCCGCTCTACATCGAACGCTTTTCTGCGCCAGAAACACCGGAAGATCTGAAAAAGCATAACTGTTTGTATGCCTCAACCTTAGTGGGGGGCAATAAGTGGGTATTTGAACGTGATGGTGAGTTTACTACGGTAGACATTGCGCAAACCGTAGAAGTCGAGGACAGTGAATTTTTGAAGACAGTGGCTCTCACCGGAGCGGGGATTGCGAATCTGCCTATTCACCTTATTGAACAAGAGTTGGAAAATGGCCAACTTATTCCAGTTCTTGATGACTACAGTAATAGCCTGTTTGAATTTAACCTCTACTTTAGACCCAGAAAACAGATGCCGATACGATGTGTAAACTTCAAAGAGTTTCTGATCAAACGTGTTGACGAGATCAGCCAAGAGTCAACGTAATGGTCAATAGACTGAAACATTTATCCCTACTACGCACGTTACTCTCATTATTATCCCAATAATGAAATTATATTTCCGCTAAACACCTATTTTCTCACCAATATCAAGATTGTAAGCTTTAATTCTACACTAGGTGGCATTTGCTGAACGGCAGTTGGTGACTGGAATAAATCAAGATTAAAGGATGATATGATGAGAGTGAATGAACTCACCGCACAGCAAGCAGCCAACTTAATCAAAGATGAAGATAGGGTCATTCTAGGCGGATTCATTGGTGCCGTCGTTCCTGAAGCTATCGAACAAGCCATTGGTGAACGCTTTCTAGCAACGGGTCATCCCAAAAATTTGGAGATCTACTTTACCGCTGGTCAAGGTGATGGAAAAGACAGAGCGATTAACCACCTCTCCCATTTAGGTATGGTCAGCATGGCGTTGGGTGGGCACTGGGGCTTGATTCCACACTTACAAAAATTGGCTAATGATAATCAAATTCAAGGTTATAACTTTCCTCAAGGGGTGATTGCCCAGCTGCTACGTGATTCTGCTGCGGGCAAACCAGGAACCCTCTCTCATGTCGGATTGGGCACGTTTGTTGATCCTCGAGTTGAAGGGGGGAAAATCAATCGTGTCACTACAGAGGATCGAGTGTCACTGATCAACATACACGATCGTGAATACCTCTTTTACAACCGGCTTGATGCCAATGTTGCTCTGTTACGTGGAACCACTGCCGATGAAAATGGCAACATTACCATGGAAGATGAGTGTCTTTTTTTAGAAAATTTAGCGGCAGCTCAGCTGGTCACCAATATGGGTGGTACGGTGATTGTTCAAGTAAAAAGAGTCGTAAAAGCAGGAGAACTGCCGCCACAACAGGTACGTATTCCAGGGATATTTGTTAACGCTGTGGTGGTGGCTGAAGGGGAAGATCATATGCAGACTTTCGCTGAACAGATGAACCCCGCCTACTGCATGGCTGGAAATGGCCAGTCAGAGAAGTCGTTGCCACGTGAGTTAGATGCTAAGAAGATCATCGCTCGTCGTGCAGCCATGGAGCTCAAACAAGGGGCTATTTTAAATTACGGTATTGGTGCTCCTGAAGTGATTGCCAGTATTACCGATGAAGAGGGGATCACCGATCAAGTGATTGCAACTGTTGAACCCGGTGCGATTGGTGGAACGCCAGCGGGTGGATTGAGTTTTGGAGCCGCTGCTTATCCCGAGGCAGTGATCACACAAGATCAGATGTTTGATTTCTATGATGGTGGTGGCATCGACCAAGCCTTTCTCGGCTTAGCTGAGTGCAATCAAAATGGTGACCTTAATGTATCAAAGTTTGGCGATAAAATCGCAGGCTGCGGTGGTTTTATTAATATCACGCAAAATGCCAAACAGGTGTTCTTTTGTGGCACTTTTACCGCAGGAAACTTGCAGATAGAAACAGGCAATGGCGAGCTACGTATCATCAATGAAGGAAAGGTAAAAAAGCTCATCCAAGAGGTTGGACAGATAACCTTCTCAGCGAATATTGCCAGAATGAACAACAAACCTGTTCTGTATATCACTGAGCGTGCCGTCTTTCGGTTGGCGGACGAAGGGCTTGAGTTAATCGAGATAGCGCCAGGCATCGATCTGCACAAAGATATCCTTGAGCAGATGAACTTCTCCCCCCTCATTAGTTCAGAGCTGACGTTGATGGATGAGCGTATCTTTATTGATAAGCTTATGGGATTATCGATAACACGCTAGCGTCATGTGGCGTAGTTGCAATCCGTTCAGTTTTTGGAGTAGTCATGGTCATTGAACCTATTATCAAAGGGGTAGTTGCTCGTAATGCACATCCTATTGGTTGCCAGCAAGCGATATTAAATCAGATTGAATATGTGGAAAAAGGAGTCCCAATTACTGAAGGACCTAAAAAAGTCCTCATTTTGGGAGCCTCTTCCGGCTTCGGATTAGCGTCACGTATCTCGTTGGCTTTTGGTGGCGCTGCTGCCGATACCATTGGCGTCTCTTTTGAACGTGGACCCAGTGAAAAGGGAGTAGGAACCGCGGGCTGGTATAACAACATCTTTTTCCGTGAAGAGGCTGAAAAGCAGGGCTTAATTGCAAAGAACTTTGTTGGCGATGCTTTTTCAGAAACGACACGTGCACAGGTGATTGATTACATTAAATCGGAGTTTGGTGGCTCGGTGGATCTGGTGGTATACAGTTTGGCAACTGGGGCTCGGCCGAATCCAGAAACGGGTGAACTGTGGCGATCGGCAATTAAAACACTGGGTAACCCAGTGACTGGCCCAACAATCAATATTGAAACCGATACCATGGAGCAGATGACCGTTGGCAGCGCCACTGAAGAGGAGGCTGTTGCCACTGAAAAGGTGATGGGCGGAGAAGACTGGGCCAGCTGGATCGCGATTCTTTCAGATGCAGGTGTACTTGGAAAAGGGTGTAAAACGCTCGCCTACTCCTACATTGGCGCGAAAAGCACCTATCCAATCTATCATCAAGGGACACTTGGAAAAGCCAAAATGCATCTGCATGCCACTGCAGATGAGCTCAATCACCAAATGGCTAAGAGTGGTGGAAGTGCTCATGTCGCGGTTTGCAAGGCCTTGGTCACCAAAGCGAGCGTCTATATCCCCGCATTCTCTCCTTACATTTTGGCACTCTATAAAGTGATGAAAGCGAACGGTACACATGAAGGGTGTATTGAGCAGATGCAAAGGCTCTTCTCGCAACGTGTGTACGGAAATTTGTCGACACCAAGTGTTGACGAACAACGTTTAATTCGAATTGATGACTGGGAACTTGAAGACGATACTCAACGGCAAGTGGACCAGCTGATCGAGCAGATCACACCGGATAATTTTATGACCGTAGGGGATTATCAAGGTTACAAAAATGATTTCATGCAACTCAATGGCTTTGATTTACCCAATGTCGATTACCAAGCCGATGTCGATTTTGATGCGCTTTGTCAGTTGAAACCGTAACACTTAACTCGATATAAAAACGCCCTAACACACTGAGTGTGTTAGGGCGTTGTTTTATATGGCGCTCCCGACAGGATTCGAACCTGTGACCTGCCCCTTAGGAGGGGAGTGATATAAGCAATTGTGAATATTGAGCTAAAAAAGGTGGTGTCCCTGGGGCGATTCGAACGCCCGACCCTTCGCTTAGGAGGCAAATGCTCTATCCAGCTGAGCTACAAGGACACGAATTTCATATTCTATCATTTTTATTTTAAAACCAACAACAAAGCTGAATTGATTTGAACTTAGTTGCGAGTTTTTTAAGCAAGTAAAGTGCAGTTAGATTAGAAAGTAATCTGTGTTTTGTTTTTTGAAAGGGTAAACTACCCGAATTCAGTCACACGTAGATTCTTTATCATTAAATCACGAGGAATGTATAAGCAATGTTCAAGCGCTTTGTAGTTGRRCACATYAATAAACAGTCAGGCGTTAATCAGGGCGTTTTAGGTGTTGCGTACCGCCTTAGTCGAGAGGAYCAGCTTAAAGATGCTGACAAAATCGATCTTGATAGTCACCTAGTATGGTTAATGGATTCTTTTACTATCCCAGATRTTTTTGACRAGCCAGAAAGYTTGAAAGGTGTCTGYTGGTTTAAGGATWCTGCGGTTGACATCATTGATCATGTAATCGCTATCATTCCTTACGTGGAAGCGTGTGGCTTCGTAGTTACAGAGTTATCATCTAATCTTCCTGGTCTCATCATTTATGAAGACGATTCTCAGATTGTGGCTATTCCAAATAATGACCAAGATTGAAAGCTATCTAAGCACAAAATAGCCGCAGGGACTTATATCATTGTGTCACTCGTTCCAGTCCACCTTACAGTCAGCTGCCCCGTGCTGACTATTTGCATACATTTTGCCCTAGCTAACTAATAGTATAAGTAAAAAGTGATATTCTGAATTGTATAAATGGCTATTTAGTGAAAGCATGAGATTACATATCACCGGGAATGCAGGTTCGGGTAAGACGACGCTGGCTAAGCAACTCGGTCTCATTCTGAATATGCCAGTAGCTAGCTTAGATAGTGTAGTTTGGAAAGAGGGGTGGGCTGCGGCTTCAAAAGAAGAGCGAGCGCTTGGTGAGCAACAATTGCTAACTAAAGAGAGTTGGTTAATTGAGGGGGTATCAAAAACAGTTCGAGAGAAGGCGGATTTTGTAATCTTTCTTGATGTACCAAGACAGATTTGTTTGCTTCGCTGTTTCAGGCGTAACTTGCCATATTTATTCAAATCTCGACCAGAGCTTCCTGCTAACTGTCCGGAAATCCTAATCATACCTAAGTTAATTAAGCTGATTTGGATGTTTCCCACACTGGCTAAGCCATCCATATTGAAATCTATGTCGCTACAAAGAGGCATTGTATTCAGCAAAGCTGCAAAATTAGATGACCTTGTTGCTCATATAAAAGCCGAGTTGGATGGGGCTGGAACGACCACCAAGCGTGAAACTTAATATTGTTAGGTGTGCCAACATACTAATTAAAGGAAACCTCAGTATGGATGTCTTTGTTCCAGGTGGAAAAATTCATACAGTTAATCTGGGCACGTCGAAAAAATCGTTACTTGTTATCCACGGAGGTCCAGACTGGGATCACTCATACCTCAGAAGTGCAGGTGAATTACTTTCCTTGAATCGTAAAGTGATTTTATTCGATATTCGAGGATGCGGTAAATCTTCTAAGTTTGAAGACATTTCGCAATATACCATTGATAACATAGTGGCTGATATAAAGTGCATCCTTAATGCTTATGGTATTGCCTGCTGTGATGTTCTCGGATTTTCTTTTGGTGGCGTTGTTGCAACACATTTACTCGACCAACACCCTGAACTTGTGGATAAATTGATACTTGCATCTACAACATGCTTTGAAGACTACCAAGATGATCTAAATGGATTGCCTGAGTATCTTGATAGAAATACACCTGAGATCCAAAACTTAGTAAGATACTCTTTTACAAAGGCTCCTGCTATAGACGATGAACCCAGTCGAACCATGGCATTAAAAACGATTTCTCTTGATGTTTATGATCTTGATAAGTTAGATAGTATCAAATTAACAATAGAACGAGTTACATTTTCAAGCGAGTGGATTAAGGCATTTAGAAAAGGTTTAATTAAAACTAAGACGTTAGATGGAGTTGAGATAGTTGGAAGAAAAAACACAAATGTACTTATCATACATGGTGAAAAAGATTTTCGTTTTCCAGTTTCAGCTGCGATTAAACTCCATGGATTATTGCCGAAGACAAAATTGGTGATTTTGGCTGATGTAGGCCATTTAGCACACCTTGAAAAACAAGATAAATGGGTTGATGAGATAAACAAATTTCTGAATTAATCAGCAATGTAACGAAATGCTTTGCAGGTAACTTTGTCTTAAGAAAAACAATTGAGTTTATAGCTTGGTGTTTTTTAGTACCTAGGGTGTTATAATATCAATTCCCGTAAACCATCGGTTTGCTTTATACGTAATATTCACACCTTAGGTGCTAATATGTCATCCAAAATAAACTGGTTGGTTACCCATACATCTCCAGGAGACCTTGTGCTACAGCAGTGGCTGACTGAGAACGGAGTTAGCTACTCCTTAGCGAAAAAGTATGCGCAGAGTGGCTGGCTTAAGAAGCTAGGTTCGGGTGTTTATTATCGCCCAAGCGCAAGAGATGATATAAAGCTAGGGTGGGTCGATGCCTTGCAAGCGACGGACATACAGTTACACCTTCCTATTCATCTTGCCGGATTAGGTAGCTTAACTCACCAAGGCTTGAGCCACTACCTACAACTAGGCAAAGAGCAAGTTTGGATTGGGGTGAAGAACAAACAATCGTTGCCTAAGTGGTTTCGCGAATTTTCTAACCAACACTGGTTTTATTGTGGGAACCATAAGCTTCAGATGATTCCCGAAAAGGACTTGAAGATCATTACAGTTAAAGGGAAAGAGCTAAAAGCTAGTTGTCCCGAACTTGCTGCTTACGAAGTTGTTGATGCAATTGGTAAGAAAATTTCGTTTGAGCATACAGCAGAACTTTTCCAAGGGTTGGTCTACCTTAGCCCTAGAAAAGTGCAATCCCTTCTTGAGCGCAGTCGCTCAGTTCAAACCAACAGGGTGTTCTTGTTTCTGAGCCATTATCACGGCCATCAGTGGGCCCAGCGTCTTAATGAAACAAAGATCGAACTGGGCACAGGGAAGCGTCAGGTTGTAGAGAAAGGACGATTTGATGAGCGCTACCAAATCACAGTGCCAGAAACACTGAGTGTAAAACAAGAAGAACAAAATAATGGATAGAGATAGCCCTTACTACAAGCAGGTTTCATTGCTTATTAGAATGTTGCCAGTAGTCGCAACAGAGCCTGTATTTGCACTAAAAGGTGGTACGGCTATCAACCTGTTTGTGAGAGATTTCCCACGTTTATCTGTGGACATCGATCTTGCTTATCTCCCTCTTGATCCCAGAGCTGAAGCTCTAGAAAATGTAAAAGCAGCACTACAACGGATTACAGATTTAATCAATGCTCAACCAGATACTCGAGCTGTGTTACAGGATCAAAAAGTAGATGAGCTTCGTATTGTTGTTACGAGTCTAAATGCAACAATTAAAATTGAAGTCTCTCCGGTAGCAAGAGGTACGCTGCATAAACCGGATAATTTGTCTGTACAAGAATCAGTCGAAGAAGAGTTTGGTTACGCTGAGATTTTGGTAGTTAGTTTGCCAGATTTATATGGGGGAAAGCTATGTGCAGCAATGGATCGTCAGCATCCTCGTGACTTGTTTGATGTCCGTATGTTGCATATAGAGGAAGGTATTTCTCGAGATATTTTTGTTGGATTCATAACGTACGTATTAAGCCATCCAAGACCTATTAATGAGGTAATGGCTCCTAATTGGAAGCCGCTTGATGAGAAGTTTCAAGCAGAGTTTGATGGAATGACTTTTGAACCGGTTAAGCTAAAAGACTTAATTGCTGTAAGGCCAGCAATGGTAGCTGCACTACAAACCCATTTCACCGAAACAGATCGCACATTTTTGTTGTCCTTCAAGCAAGGGAACCCTGATTGGGCATTGTTTGAGTACCCTGATGCAGCAGAACTACCAGCTATACGCTGGAAGTTGCAAAACATAGCTAAATTGGCTAAGAATCAAGAAAAACATACAGAGCAGTTAGCTAAATTAAAGGTAGTGCTTGATGAGTGGCTTAGTCAAGCCAATGCTACTTAACCTGTATTAAAGGATTAAAAGACCCCTAGGCCCAAGCTAAAGCCCCGATAATAGGTGCTGATTTAAAGTGAGAGTTTAGGGTCTCCCCTGTGCCACGAGAGCTTAGAGGGGGTAAGCTCTCGATAATGGTTAAGCCTTAGAGTGACTTATTCAATCTGTATGTGCATTACATCGCCAATTTGAACGCTGCTAGCAAGTTGTGGTTGATTGATCTCCAGCTCTGCACCCTGTTCGTATATTCGGGTGACTGTCAAAGTAATGGCGGTTTTTGATACCTTGTTTCTTGGCAGTCCACGTTGGTCGATAAACGAACTGGTGTGCCAAAGATCTAACGTGTCGCCTTGTTGTACCCCATGGATACGCCCAAGATCGATGCTGACTTTATTACCTCTGACAGCAACCACTTGCGGCAGTGTCATCTTACACGCGAATTCCCCTTCTAAATCGAGCATTATATTTCGGCTGACTCTCAGGATCATCTGACCGTAACTAGAAGTCCAAAAACGGGCACTTTTAGTGTCTACATGACTGGTTTTTGCAAAGGGCCACTCAGCGATTTCACGGTAGTTATTTTGGTAGATCGTCTGTCCAGTTTTGCCATCAATAACAAACATACTGAGGGCGAATTGACGATTGGTTTGATCGCTTTGCAGGAGTTTTTGGTCAATAGTGGCACTTAAATCGGTAATAGAGCCGCCAATAATATAGTGCGCGCCAGTGTCTTCGGCGATCATCTTCATGGTGGATGGTCGATCTTGGCGTATCTCTAAGTCCGTCACACCCACAGAGATGAATGACTGAGATTCTGTGTTTATTTGTCGAGTGAAAAGGGCACTTAGGTCATCCCCAATTTGATAAATTTTTCCCATTACCGCTTGCTGCGGAGAGACAAGATCAATATTGCCGACCAAGAAGGTCTTTTTATATTGTGTTGTGTGGCAACTGTTTGCCGACGGGTAGATGTCCATCCTCGCCGTTAGGTAATATTTGCCGTCTTTTGTGCGTTCGTTAACTATTTGAATTTGGCGAACTTCACTGTTGCTAAATTGATAGTCATCTTCACCCTTTTCTAAGAAAGGACGTAGGTGCTTAAGGCTACTCATGTCGCCGCCAGAGAAGACCATTGCTTGATAGGTTGCGTCTTCAAGTGCTAATAACCTTGCCTCGCTCTCATTCGATAAAATGGTTGAGCTGCCAGTCACTTCATACCAAGCCGCTTGTGCTGATATTGTGTAACTAGCTGTAAATATGAAGATTATGTATAAAAATATTCTTTTCATCTGATTTATTACCAAGTGGGTATGAATTTTGCAAAGTATCAAACAGTGAACGAATTATGATGTACTTTAGATAGATTGCCTAGTTACAAAAGCAATTTTTGTTCCAAATTATTAAGACTCGTAATGGTTAGTCAGTGTAACGGTTACGTAGCAATAGAACTTACAGAGTTTTCTGGAGAAATAGAATGAGAGTATTCACAATATTGATATTAGCGTTAATGGTTACCTCGTGTGCCTATTCGCCAATATATAATGGTAAAGAACCCTATTCAGGCAGCCGCTTTATGTTATTAGATAATCCGACCCATACCATGGATTATTTTGTTGATAGCCTTACTGATCAATTAGTGACCTCGAATACTGGCATGTCTTCACGAACGCCAATAGCGATTACCTCATTTGTTGATTTACAGCAGGTGGATCAAACCAACTGGTTAGGTAACTCTGTGACTGAAGGTTTTATGTTTCAGCTTCAGCGTCGCGGGTTCAAGGTTATTGATTATAAAACCACAGGGAATATCCGAGTGACTGATAAGGGAGATTTCGCCTTTAGTCGAGATTGGAAAGACCTAGTGCAAGAGCAAGAGGTGGATTACGTTCTTACCGGCACGATGTTGCGACAAGATGGTGGTGTGTGGATCAATGCTCGTGTTATCGGAATGCAGACAAGGGTTGTGGTTGCATCGGCACAGGGCTTCTTGCCTTCCGATCGAATTGGTCGAGATTTGGATACATTGAACTCGATGAGAATGGAAGATGGAGTGTTGATTCGTAACGATGCGAAATTGACCACTCGTGAAACGACCATTTTAAAGCCTTAGGAGAGCGTTATGCGTAATTGGTTTATTATTATTACTTTGCTGTTAACGGGTTGTGTTCCATTCTCTGAAATGCGTGAACAGAACGTTATTCATGCCGTTGGTTATGCCAGCATCAATGATCAGATGGGGCGCAGTAAAGAAGAGAAGAGTATTAAGGCCATGCGAGCCTCTAAGATTGATGCTTATCGAGAGTTAACAGAGCAAGTGTACGGCATGCGCATCAGCGGTCAGATCCAGACTCGTAATCAGAAGCTGGGTGTTGAGAATACGAGTGGTGCGGTAGACGGGATTATTCGTGCTGCCAAAGTGGTGAAGAGTTACCCTATAGGTGATAGCTACGTGACTGAGATGTCACTGGATCTCGACAAGATGGAAGAGATGAAACAACACGGTGAGGTGCACTCAGTACCATCGACTCAAAAGAGAACGACACTCTTCTAGCAGTAATATTTTGAGTTTGAATATCAAAAACAGTCAGAAATGGCTGTTTTTTTTGTTTGAGAATATACAAACAGTGGGGTGGAAAAAAGAAGGTGAGTTAGGCTTTAATGTTGGTCCCTAGGGAAGTGATATTTTTTGTTTGACCACTGCTGGTGTAGGTCATCCCTGATTTTCCTCGGCTTTGTTGGAGCATGTTATTCAATTTGTTGTTACTAAGTTGGGCCCGCTGTAAGGCTTCGCCGTTGGTGAGGTTCTCTTGTTGGCAGTCGTGCATCATGGATTGCACTTCTTTTACTTGCTGGTTTAGGACTTCATCATCTAAAAGCAATTGTCTATCAGGATGGCTGCCTAATAGGTTGTCTTGTTGTTGGATCTGATTAAGTAGTTCTAGTTTTTCTTGTGCAACTTGTTCAATTTGTTGCGGTTTCCTTTCAGCTATCGCTTGCCTCTCTCTTACAAGCAATGTCGAAAAGGAGAGAACGATTCTCTTCTGCTGTTCTAACAACTCAGAAAGAGATAGTCCCATGTTACAAACCTGTTAGTTCTTCTTCAAATTTCATCATATTGACCGCCAGCTTTTCAGGATCGATCGTGTATGAGCCACTTTTTATTGCATCTTTAATTGAGTCAACTTTAGCACTATCAAATTGTGGCTCAGCGGCAAGCTGTTGGTGATATTGACCAATTGCTTTACCTTGGTTGCTTAAAGAGACGGCGTCACTGTTATTCGTAACGGATTCATTGGAAGAAGCAGATTGCTTCTTTACGTTTTGCTCAGATGAAGCCTGAGTTCTGCTGCTAGTCATAGGCTGACTTGCGCGAAGGTGATCAATACTTGCCATGATTAAAGCCTTTTTCTGCCATTATTGTCGTTGCTGTCTAATTGTATCGACGATGTTAACGCTTTCTTTAGTGCTTTTTGTAAAAAGAGTGTCAATTAAAAGCGTACACTAATTTCACCAACATTTGTGACTACTCCTTCGATTATACGCTTTGATTTGTCATTTTTCACTTTTACTTGCTCACCAAGAGATCCATCGTTTAAAGCTGTGCCCTTCGTCACGATACTTAGATCTCCTTTCACTGCTTTTATGATAACTTTATCATTGCGGCACACTAAGCAAATATCGCCCTTTTCAATAGCCTCACCCATGCGTACACTACGCTTTACTCTAGAACCAATTAATTTACTCTTTTCAGTAAATCCGCCTTTTCGATATGTGTTAGAGTTCACCATTGTTGAGGTCAGATCTGACGATGAGATTACCGTTCCTCTCGAGAGAGGAATCACAGCTGTAATCAGTGGAATCATTAACTTAGTTCTTACCGGGACATAGACACGCCACTGATCAGGCAGGCATTGAACTAAAATGGATGAATTGTCCGATGCTTTTTTGTTTCCTGGTAGGGAGGTAATCAGTGTTTCTGGGCAATCAGTGGCTTTTATTCTTGAGTCTAAATATCCGGCTTCAATAGATAAAATACCGTTTTCAGGTTGAACCACTATTGAACGCACATGAGCTATTGCAGCCGTTTTTATTGCATCAAGTTGCGTATTGGTTGCCGCTTTCAGAAAAGAACTAAAGAAAAATATTGTAATGCCGATACAAAAAAGTCTACTAAAATGAATTGTAGATGATACATTTAGAAAGGAATGTACTTTAT
>NZ_JAKJSQ010000022.1:0-54842 GCF_050337105.1 Aliivibrio kagoshimensis | reverse complement strand
GTTCATAGGTTAGAACAGCTCATTGCTAATAAAATTACAACAACAATCAAAATAAGGAATATAAAATGGCTAAGGGGCAATCGTTACAAGACCCTTTTTTAAACGCGCTTCGTCGTGAAAGGGTACCCGTTTCAATTTATCTAGTTAACGGCATTAAACTACAAGGGCAGATTGAGTCATTTGACCAATTTGTGATTCTATTAAAAAATACTGTCAATCAGATGGTATATAAGCATGCGATCTCTACGGTGGTCCCTGCAAGAGCAGTGAATCATCATACTGCCGCGGATCGTCCGCAAGGTGAGCAGAGCTCCCCTGAAAAAACTGAAGAGTAATTCACTTATAAGGAGCGATTTGCTTGTTTGACCGTTACGAGTCAGGTGAACAGGCTATTCTTGTTCATATTAACTTCACTCAAGAAGGTGAATGGGCTGACCTCAGCGAATGCGAAATGTTGGTTTCATCCGCTGGGGTTAATGCATTACGAGTAGTGACTGGCAGCCGCCAATCTCCTCATTCAAAGTATTATGTTGGGGAAGGAAAAGCACAAGAAATTGCCGATGCTGTGAGATCGGAAGGCGCTGAAATTGTCATTTTCAATCACGCGCTATCTCCAGCTCAAGAGCGAAACCTAGAGATGTTATGTCAGTGTCGAGTGATCGACAGAACCGGCTTAATTCTTGATATATTTGCACAACGAGCTCGTACACACGAAGGTAAGCTTCAAGTTGAACTTGCTCAGTTACGTCACCTTTCAACCCGTCTTATTCGTGGTTGGACGCACCTTGAAAGGCAAAAAGGTGGGATTGGTCTTCGCGGGCCAGGTGAGACACAACTTGAAACAGATAGACGTTTGCTTCGAGAAAGGATTAAAGCTATCTTGCGTCGTTTAGCTAAAGTGGCTAAGCAACGAGAGCAAGGTCGAAGAGCGAGGAACCGAGCAGAGATACCAACGATCTCTTTAGTGGGTTATACCAACGCCGGAAAATCAACACTCTTTAACCGTCTAACTGACTCAGAGGTCTATGCTGCTGATCAGCTGTTTGCCACACTTGATCCTACACTACGTAAGATTGAACTGGCAGATGTAGGCTTGGCAATTTTAGCGGATACTGTTGGTTTTATACGACATCTTCCTCATGATCTCGTTGCCGCCTTTAAAGCAACGCTTCAAGAGACACAAGAAGCCGATATTCTCTTACACGTTATTGACGCAAGTGATGACAGGTTTAGAGAGAATATCCAAGCGGTCGATGTGGTTCTTGAAGAGATTGACGCTGATGATGTTCCATCACTGATGGTGATGAATAAAATTGATAACATGCAAAATCAGCAAGCAAGAATTGAGAGAGATGACGAAGGTATACCTCGTTGCGTGTGGATATCAGCGATGGACGGTATTGGTTTGGAGCTTCTGTTTGAAGCACTGACTGAGCGCCTCGCAAAAAGTATGGTGAGTCATACTTTAAGACTTCCGCCAGAGCATGTTAGTCGTTTAAGAAGTAAATTCTTTCAAATGCAAAGTATCTTAAACGAAGAGTATGAAGAGGATGGTTGCCTGTTAATCGATGTTCGTATGCAGCAAGTAGACTGGTATAGACTTGAAAAAAGAGAAGACGCACATTTAAGTAACTTTATTATTGCTTAATTTAGCAATTACTTAATAGTATTAATATATTGTAACAGTAGATTCTGACCAATCTTATCAATTTGATGGAGTTTTCTAATGGCGTGGAATGAGCCTGGAAATAATAATGGCCGCGATAAAGACCCTTGGGGTAATAAAGATAGCGGTGGAAAAAAAGAGCAAGGTCCACCTGACCTTGATGAAGTATTTAACAAGCTGAGCCAAAAATTAGGCGGTAAGTTTGGTGGCGGTGGCAAGAAAGGGGGCAGCGGTTCACCTTTCAACGGCGGCGGTGCAATCGGACTTGGTGTTGTTGCAGCGGTTGCTGTTGCGGTATGGTTCTTTTCTGGCTTTTACACCATTGGTGAAGCAGAAAAAGGGGTCGTACTGCGCCTTGGTAAGCAACAAGAAGCTCTGGTTGATCCCGGTTTGAACTGGAATCCTACTTGGATTGATACGGTAACTCCGATCAATATGGAAGCGATTCGTTCTTTAAAAAGTTCTGGTTTGATGCTGACTAAAGATGAAAACGTTGTGACCGTTGAGATGGGTGTTCAGTACCGTGTCAGCGATCCAATTAAATACCTCTTCAGTGTGACCAATGCAGATGACAGCCTACGTCAAGCGACAGACTCTGCGCTTCGTGCTGTTATTGGTGATGCTGTGATGGATGATATTCTTACCAGTGGTCGTCAAGTGATTCGTGAGCGTACTCAGGTAACTATCAATCGTATTATCGAAAAATACAATCTGGGCTTAACTGTTGTTGATGTCAACTTCCAGTCAGCTCGACCTCCTGAAGCAGTTAAAAGCTCATTTGATGATGCAATTTCTGCTCGAGAAGATGAAGAGCGTTTCATTCGTGAAGCGGAAGCTTATAGTAATGATATTTTGCCAAAAGCAACGGGTCGTGCTGAGCGTTTGAAAAAAGAAGCCCTTGGGTATTCTGAAAGAACGGTTAACGGAGCATTAGGTCAAGTGGCACAGTTCGAGAAGTTGTTGCCTGAATTTAAAGCGGCACCTGAAGTAACACGTACTCGTATGTACCTTGATACGATGCAAAATGTTTATAGTAAAACGAGCAAGGTTCTTATTGATTCTGAATCAAATGGCAACTTGTTGTATTTACCTCTTGATCGAATGATGAATCAATCTGCTGATAAGGTATCGACAACAAAAGATGCTTCAGCGGATTATGATTACGGAATTGAGCTTGAGAAAACAGCGAATGATACACAAGACGCTAACAATGGTCGCTCTACCACTCGTCAAGGGAGATACTAATAATGCGTAAGTTAATGATCCCTGTATTAGTCTTTGTGGTCGCCACTTTTCTGATGTCACTGTTTGTGATTCAAGAAGGTGAAAGAGGTATCGTTATCCGTTTTGGCCGAGTGCTGAAAGTGGATAATGCTGATATGGCTAGAATTTATGAACCGGGTCTGCATTTTAAGTTCCCTCTATTTGATAGAGTGAAAACATTAGATGCACGTATCCAAACCATGGATGACCAAGCTGACCGTTTTGTTACTAATGAGAAAAAAGATGTCATCATCGACTCATACGTAAAATGGCGTATCTCAGATTTCGGTCAATTCTACCTATCAACAGGTGGTGGTAATATCTTAACTGCAGAGTCTCTACTACAGCGTAAAGTTGCAGATGGCCTTCGTGCTGAGATTGGTTCTAAAACCATCAAAGAGATTGTCTCTGAGAAACGTGAAGAAGTGATGGCCGAAGTTCTGACTGACGCTAAAGAGAGCTCGTTCGATCTAGGTATTGAAGTGGTTGACCTTCGAATTAAGAAGATCAACTTACCCGATGAGATCAGTGAGTCTATCTATAAGCGTATGCGTGCAGAGCGTGAAGCGGTTGCTCGTAAACACAGAGCACAAGGTAGAGAGAAAGCAGAAGTACTTCGTGCACAAGCTGAGCTTGAAGTAGCGACAGTATTGGCTGAAGCAGATAAAACAGCACGAATTACTCGTGGTGATGCAGATGCGAAAGCGGCTTCTATCTATGCGAAAGCGTTTAATCAAGAGCCTGAGTTCTTCGGATTTGTTCGTTCTCTTGAAGCGTATGAAAAGAGCTTCAATAATAAGAATGATATCTTGGTACTTGATCCTAAGACCGATTTCTTCAAATACATGAATAGCTCAGATGGTAGCAGTAAATAATTACTGAATGATCGTCTACGAAAACAAGGCCTCTGGGCCTTGTTTTTTTTTATAAGGATAAATGTTATGACACACTCAATCTGGATTGCGTTAAGTGCAGTGTTAGTGATCGAAGGATTAGGGCCTCTTATTGCACCAAATGCGTGGCGAAATATGATGTCTCAGCTGGCTCAGCAGCCTGACAACATGTTAAGAAGGCTAGGGGGATGTTTAGTCGTATCCGGGATTGTGATTGGGTATACGATGTATAGCCTGTTGTAAACGTTTGAAAAATAAGGATGTGATAGGTTTCTCTTTAAAGCGGTAACTTTGTTTAAAAAATGACTGCAAACTTCCGTTAATAGGTGCTAGAATTCTTTTTTAATTATCAGACAGAATTGGGCAGATGGGAAAAAACAACGTAGTCGTTCTAGGCACCCAGTGGGGTGACGAAGGTAAAGGGAAGATCGTTGATCTTTTAACTGAAGATGCAAAGTATGTTGTTCGCTATCAAGGCGGTCATAATGCAGGTCATACCCTAGTCATTGACGGTGAAAAAACCGTTCTTCATTTAATTCCATCCGGTATTCTTCGCAACAATGTGAAGTGTATTATTGGTAATGGTGTTGTGTTATCTCCTGATGCTCTCATGAATGAAATGGGTCCATTAGAAGAACGCGGTATCCCTGTTCGTGAACGTCTGTTCATTTCAGAAGCCTGTCCTTTAATTCTTCCTTACCATATTGCTCTTGATCAGGCGCGTGAAATCGCTCGTGGCAAGAAAGCTATTGGTACCACTGGCCGTGGTATTGGTCCAGCCTACGAAGATAAAGTTGCCCGTCGCGGTCTACGTGTTGGCGATCTGTTCGATAGAGAAGCATTTGCTGTTAAGTTAAAAGAAGTGATGGAATTCCATAACTTCCAACTTGAGCACTTCTACAAAGTTGAACCTGTCAGCTACGACGAAGTTCTTGAAACCATCCTTTCTCAAGCTGATATGTTGACCTCAATGGTTATCGACGTAACTGATGAGTTAGATGCTGCTCGTAAACGTGGTGATAAGATCATGTTTGAAGGCGCACAAGGTACTCTTCTTGATATCGACCACGGTACTTACCCATACGTAACCTCTTCAAATACCACTGCTGGTGGTGTTGCTTCAGGTTCTGGTTTTGGTCCTAACCATTTAGGTTATATTCTAGGTATTGCTAAAGCATACTGTACTCGTGTTGGCGCAGGTCCTTTCCCAACTGAGCTCGATGATGAAATTGGCAACCACTTAGGTGTCAAAGGTCATGAGTTTGGTGCAACTACTGGACGTAAGCGTCGTTGTGGTTGGTTTGATGCTGTTGCTATGCGTCGTGCAATTCAAGTTAACTCTATCACCGGCTTCTGTTTAACAAAGCTTGATGTAATGGATGGTTTGAAAGAGATCAAAATCTGTACGGGCTATAAGACAAAAGATGGCTCAATTCTTACTGTCTCTCCAATGGCTGCAGATGCCTATGACGATCTTGAATTGATTTATGAAACGGTTCCAGGTTGGTCAGAAAACACCTATGGTGCGAAGAGCTTAGATGAGCTTCCTCAAGCTGCTCTTGATTACATTCAGCGTATTGAAGAGTTGACTGGTATCCCTATTGATATCGTATCAACGGGTCCAGATCGTAACGAAACGATTGTTAAGGTTCACCCATTCTCGGTGTAAGCTTATTCTAATCGTTCAAAAAAAAACCAGCCTTTTTGGCTGGTTTTTTTTGCAAAAAATAACGCTAAAGGCAATAATTTAATCAAAGTATAAAAAATGACACCTAATACCTAAAGGATTGGCGCTGATTGTCGATAAGTTACACATGGTATGAATAGTGGGGACTTTTAATGAAGTTACGTGCTCTCGTCGTGTCAATGATGTTGGCAACGGCACCTGCGCAAGCAATAACCGATGTTGGAGCTCCGGTTGAAATTTACTCTGAAGCACAATTAATTAAACTCTTTAATGTAAATGGGCACTTAGATAAATTAAAGCAAGACAGTTGTCAGCTAGTCGAAGATATTGAAGCTCGTGCAACTCGAATAGACTCACCTGCTTACCAGTTTTTATATGGTGACATGCTCGCATGGGGTGTGTGTGTTGATCGAGATGTTGAGTTGGGTATCTACTATATGGAGAATGCCGCTCATCAAGGGCTTCCCGAGGCATTAGAACAACTTGGACGATATTACTCAAAAGGAATCTTGGTTCAACGTGATAGAGAGCGAGCGATTCCTTATCTACGTGAAGCGGCCGCAATGGGTAATATTAATGCTAGAATTCATTTAGCAGAGCTGTTGCTGGGTGACTTTGGTAGCCCTCTCGATTATGAGGATGCCTACCGATGGTTGTACAACTCTATCTCTGCAGATAAAGGGTCTCATCGTAAAATAACCTCTTTACGCAGAGGCCTTGAACAGAGAATGCCACAGAATATTATCGCTAGAGCAAAACGACGCGAGGTCTTTTGGTAAAGGCTCATGATGAATGAGCCTTTTTCATTTCTAAGAAACTTCACACACCAAGTTTGGTATTAGCCCCTGACTCCTATATAATTATTTAACACCTTCCCTTCCCTCACCAATAAGACGTCTATGTCCAATAATCAAAACGATCCATTTTTAGAGCGTGAAGCTCAGAAGTATGAAAACCCAATCCCAAGTAGAGAATTCATTCTTGATCTGCTTAAGAACTCTGACGCTCCAATGAACAGAAATGATCTGTTTGAGGTGTTAGGCCTTGAGGGAGAAGAACACTATGAAGGACTAAGGCGACGACTTCGTGCTATGGAGCGTGATGGGCAGTTGGTGTATACCCGTCGTCAATGTTATGCCTTGCCTGAGCGTTTAGAAATGGTGAAAGGCACTATCATCGGACATAAAGATGGATTTGGTTGGGTAAGACCAGAAGGCAGCATCGGAAAAGAGGATGATATCTCACTACCCTTCCATCAAATGCGCAGCGTTATTCATGGTGATTACGTATTAGTTCAGCCATCTGGTGTGGATAAAAGAGGCCGCAAAGAGGGACGTTTAGTCCGTCTGTTAGAAGCGCGCAAAACCCAGTTAGTTGGCCGTTTCTTTTTAGAAGATGGCCTCTGCTATGTCGTGCCGGATGATACCCGAATCAGCCAAGATATTTTGATCGCCAAAGAGCACCGCATGAATGCTCGAATGGGCAATGTTGTGGTATTCGAAATCACTGACCGTGGTGGTCGTTCGCGTGGAATGTCAGGTCAAGTGGTTGAAGTGCTTGGTGAGAGTATGGCTCCTGGTATGGAGATAGAAATAGCGCTAAGAACTCACAGTATTCCAAATGAGTGGCCAAATGCCGTCATTCAACAAGTCAAAGGTTTGCAAGAAGAGGTTCCTGAAGAGGCGAAAGAGGGAAGAGTGGATCTTAGGGATCTTCCGTTAGTCACCATCGATGGTGAAGATGCCCGTGATTTTGATGATGCAGTATTTTGTGAAGCGAAAAAATCAGGCGGATGGCGACTGTGGGTGGCAATTGCTGATGTGAGTCACTATGTTCGTCATAATAATGCCTTAGATAAAGAAGCGATCAATCGCGGTAACTCGGTCTACTTCCCTGCGCAAGTGATCCCTATGTTGCCAGAGGTTCTCTCTAATGGCCTCTGTTCGTTAAACCCTCAAGTTGATCGTCTATGCATGGTATGTGAAATGACCATTTCAGCGTCTGGAAAGATGTCTGGTTATCGTCACTATGAAGCGGTGATGAACTCTCATGCTCGTTTGACCTACACCAAGGTAGGGGCAATTTTAGAGGGTGATGAAGCACTGCGTGAGCGTTACTCAGCGGTTGTACCTCATTTAGAACAGTTGCATGCTATGTATAAAGTACTCAAAGAGGGACGTGCACAACGTGGTGCCATTGAGTTTGAAACCATAGAAACCAAATTTGTGTTTAATGCGGAACGAAAAATTGAACGCATTGAGCCTGTTGAACGAAATGATGCACACAAGCTAATTGAAGAATGCATGATTTTAGCCAATATCGCGTCAGCCGCGTACGTTGAAAAACAAAAAGAGCCAGCACTGTATCGCGTTCATGATACGCCAAGTGAAGAGCGTCTTGTTGGTTTTAAAGATTTCCTTAAAGAGCTAGGCTTAAGTATTGAAGGGGGGTTAAAGCCCACTCCAACTGATTATGCTGCTCTCATTCAATCGATTTCTGAACGTCCTGATAAAGAACTTATTCAAACCATGTTGCTGCGCTCAATGAAACAAGCAGTATACAACCCTGATAATGCAGGGCACTTTGGATTAGCACTAAAACGTTATGCGCACTTTACGTCACCGATTCGTCGATACCCAGATTTGTTGCTACATCGTGCGATTAAATATCTCATCGCAAAAGATAAGGGTGAGAGCCACGAAGGTGCAACACCAACGGGTGGCCATCACTACTCTTATGAACAGATGGAGCAGTATGGTGAGCAGTGCTCAATGACGGAGCGCCGAGCTGATGATGCGACTCGCGATGTCTCAGACTGGCTTAAATGTGAATATATGCAAGATCATGTTGGTGAGGAGCTGGAAGGGGTTATTGCAAACGTCACCGGTTTTGGCTTCTTTGTTCGCTTAACGGAACTGCACATTGATGGGCTGGTACACATTACGGCATTAGATAATGACTATTATCAATTTGATGCGGTAGGTCAACGTTTGGTTGGTGAGAGCTCAGGGCAGATATATCGCCTTGGTGATCAGGTGACGGTCAAAGTACTCGCAGTGAATCTAGAAAGTCGCCAGATTGATTTTGAAATTGCAGGAACTACCCGTGTTGCTCGTGGAGCGGGCAAAACTGCAAAGAAAAAATCACGAGCTCAGGGTAAAGGTGATTTTGATAAGAGAGGCAGCCGCAATAAGCGTCCTGACTTTAAAAAGAGCAAACCGAAAGCGGAAAGCAATAAAAAAGCCACTCCTGAGATAGAAGCGACCAAAGCTGCAGATAAGAAACCAGCTAAGAAAAGAAAACCGAAATCGACTAAACCTGGCGAGAAAGCCGCAACAAAATCGAAACAGACCAAAGCAAAAAAAACAGGTCGTAAGAAAGTGAAGAAGTCTAATGCTAAGAAAACAGCAGACGAATAAATACATTAGAGTGAGTAAGCAATAAATTATGAGTAATGAATTTCTCTACGGCATCCATGCGGTACAAGCTGTATTAAATCACGACCCTGTACGTTTTATCGAGATTTTTGTTTTAAAAGATCGTAAAGATGAACGAATGCTGCCTGTTATCAATGAGCTCAAAGAGTTAGGGTTCTTAGTGCAGGAGATGAGTAGAAAAACGTTAGATGATAAAGCAGATGGAGCCTCTCATCAGGGGATCATTGCGCGTGTAAAGCCCGCTAAGCAACTGAATGAGCATGACTTAGACCTTATCATTGCAAAAAGTGAAAACCCGCTGCTATTGGTATTAGATGGAGTGACGGACCCACATAATTTAGGGGCCTGCCTTCGTAATGCCGATGCGGCAGGTGTTGCTGCGGTTATCGTACCAAAAGATAAGTCTGCTAATATGAATGCCACGGTGAGCAAAGTGGCGTGTGGTGCAGCAGAAACCGTCCCATTGGTTAGAGTCACCAATTTAGCTCGTACGATGAGAGCTCTGCAAGATCAAGGTGTGTGGTTTGTTGGAACGGCTGGTGAAGCGACTCATGATATCTACCACAGTAAAATGACTGGTCCTTTGGCTATCGTAATGGGAGCGGAAGGGGATGGAATGCGTCGTTTAACTCGTGAAACTTGTGATGGTCTTATTAAAATTCCGATGTCAGGTTCGGTCTCTAGTTTGAATGTTTCTGTGGCAACAGGCATCTGTCTTTTTGAAGCCGTACGTCAACGACAAACCGAGTAATAATATCCCTTGCCTATAAAGTTGTTTTTCTGTACTATCTGCCGTCCATAATTCTCGGTCTTTTTTATTAGTTCCTTGCTTCCCTTGGATGACCGAGCCACTCGTGGAAGCTGAATAATCCGTAAGGAGCAACCAATGCGTCATTATGAAATCGTATTCATGGTGCACCCTGATCAAAGCGAGCAAGTTGCTGGCATGATTGAGCGTTACACTGGTTCTATCAAAGATTCTGGTGGTGAGATTCACCGTCTAGAAGATTGGGGTCGTCGTCAAATGACTTACCCAATCAACAAGCTTCATAAAGCTCACTACGTTCTTATGAACGTAGAAGCTGACCAAGCTGTGATCGATGAGCTAGAAACTGCTTTCCGTTTTAACGATGCAGTTATCCGTAACATGATCATGCGTACTAAAGGCGCTATCACTGAGCCATCAATCATGATGAAGGCTAAAGAAGAGCGTTCTACTAAGCGTGAAGAGCGTCCAGCATTCAATGCTGAAGAAGCTGCTCCTCAAGCTGCAACTGAAGGCGAAGCTGCCGCTGAGTAATCGTTTATGACCAATCGATTGGAGTTAAGTGGCACTGTTGCTAAAGCTCCGGTTAGAAGCCTAAGCCCTGCGGGCATTGCTCATTGCCATTTTGTGCTAGAGCATCGTTCGATTAAACAGGAAGCTGATTTACCCCGACAAGTTTATTGTCGTATTAATGTGGTAGTCAGTGGGCAAGGGTCACAAGCAATCACTCAACAATTAGCTTTAGGTAGTGACATTAAGGTGGGCGGTTTCATCGCTTACCAGACCGGCCGAAATGGCATTGGTAAATTAGTGTTGCATGCCGACCAAATTTCTCATAATTAGATCAGGAGATAGCCCATGGCTCGTTTCTTCCGTCGTCGTAAATTCTGCCGTTTTACTGCAGAAGGCGTACAAGAGATTGACTACAAAGACGTAGCAACTCTAAAAAATTACATCACTGAAGCTGGTAAAATTGTACCTAGCCGTATTACCGGTACTCGTGCTAAATACCAACGTCAGCTAGCTCGCGCTATCAAGCGTTCTCGTTACCTAGCACTTCTACCGTATACTGATAAGCATCAGTAAGCCGTAGCAGTTTAATTAAGTTAAAGAGGACAAGATAATGCAAGTTATTCTACTTGATAAAATCGGTAACCTAGGTAGCCTTGGCGACCAAGTTAACGTTAAGTCTGGTTACGCACGTAACTTCCTTATCCCACAAGGTAAGGCTGTAATGGCGACTAAATCGAACGTAGAAATGTTCGAAACTCGTCGTGCTGAACTAGAAGCTAAAGTTGCTGAGCAACTTTCTGCATCACAAGCTCGCGCTGATAAACTTAATGCTCTAGAAGCAGTAGTTATCGCTTCAAAAGCTGGTGATGAAGGTAAACTATTCGGTTCAATCGGTACTCGTGATATCGCTGATGCAGTTACTGCAGCTGGCGTTGAAGTATCTAAGAGCGAAGTTCGTCTACCTGAAGGTGCTCTACGTAACGTAGGCGAATTCGAAGTAAGCATTCAGGTTCACTCTGAAGTTACTGCGAAGATCACATTAAGCGTTGTTGCTGGTGAGTAATCACTAGTCGTTAGACGTTATAAAACGCTGCCCTCGGGTGGCGTTTTTTTTGCCCTACATATTAGAAGTGAACCAGCAGAGTGATACTAGATATGCGATCGACTTTTTCAAGTCCGGCTGGAACTCGTTCGAGCATCTCGCGAGTCTGAGAGAACTTCAACGCCGTATGCTCAGTGAGATTGTTGATTAAACTCACCTCGGTATCCAGGCGGGTATTACTATGACCCGTAACAACGGTTGCGTCAGCTTCAAACTCTAAAGAATCAAACATCTTCCATTTAAGGTAAATGTTACCTCTAAAAATTCCCTCTTCAACCACGTCTGGAAAAATTAGGTCATCGTCATCAATTTCATCTAAATTTGGTTCTTGGTATCGATAACCTGGTCCAGCTTCGAGTTCAATTACCAACGTTTTAGTATTTGATACTTGATAACCCAGTCCCGATGAGAAAGTGAAGTCTTTATAGTAGGCTGTATATTTAGAGTCCATGCCTTGAAGGTTAGCGTAGAGGTAGTAGTCGCTACTAATTTTATAATCAGTTTGTAACTTCAGGGCCATTTGGTTTCGCTTTTCAATGCCCTCGTCCTCTTTGTGTGCGTATTTTATCTCACCACTATTTCGCATCTGCCCTTTGGTATAATTGAGTTCAAGACGGTAATTGATAGCTTGAGAGCTATTGTTGCCACTTTCTGATTGATAGCCGAACTCAATCTCATTATCCCAAGGAGAGGGGAGAGGCGTAGGTTCAGTCGTCTCACAATAGGCTGCATGAGTAAATAACAGTAATGCTGCAGCAAATATCTTAGTCAAAGTATTGTTAATTCTCTTTTTATCGTGAATGTTCAGTTAAAAGAATGGTAAATAATTAGAAATATAATGCCATGCTTTTTTTTAATTGGCCCAAAAAATCTAGACTAAATCAAAAAACAGATGAAATGACATGGAATTATGCAACTTGAGATCGTTTGGGTATATACTAAACGACTCTTTTTTGTGACTGAATTGTAGACATGGCTGATAATCGAAATAAAGCTAAACTGAAAGACTCTCAAGTCGATGCGTTAAAAATGCCTCCCCACTCCCTTGAAGCGGAACAGTCTGTCTTAGGAGGGTTATTACTTGATAACGAACGTTGGGATTCTGTCGCTGAGAAGGTTGTAGCAAAAGACTTCTATAGCCGCCCGCACCGTCTGATCTTTGAGTCAATTCAAAAGCTGCTTGAAGAGAGTCAGCCACTTGACCTTATCACTTTATCGGAGCGATTAGAGCGCCATGAACAGTTAGAAGATGTTGGTGGATTTGCCTACTTAGCGGATCTTGCAAAAAATACTCCCAGCGCTGCCAACATCAATGCTTATGCGGATATCGTACGTGAAAGAGCACTAGTTAGGAACCTCATCGGGGTTGCTAATGAGATTGCGGATGCAGGCTATGATCCACAAGGACGCTCCTCTGAAGACTTATTGGATATGGCCGAAAGTAAAGTGTTTGCTATCGCCGAAGAGCGCACCACTGAGAATGAGGGACCACAAAATGTGGACTCGATTTTAGAAAAAACGTTAGAGCGAATTGAGCTTCTTTACCAAACACCTCAAGATGGGGTGACAGGTGTCAATACCGGTTTCTCTGACCTGAATAAAAAAACCGCCGGTATGCAGCCTTCTGATCTGATCATTGTTGCTGCTCGTCCATCTATGGGTAAAACTACCTTTGCGATGAACTTGTGTGAAAATGCGGCGATGGATCAAGATAAGCCGGTTCTTATTTTCTCTTTAGAGATGCCCTCAGAGCAGTTAATGATGCGTATGTTGGCCTCTTTCTCTCGAGTTGATCAGACTAAAATTCGTACTGGCCAACTGGATGATGAAGATTGGGCTCGTATTTCGTCGACCATGGGTATCTTGATGCAGAAGAAGAATATCTACATTGATGATAGCTCAGGCCTAACCCCGACTGAATTGCGTTCACGCGCTCGTCGAGTAGCACGTGAGACGGGAGGGTTAAGTATGATTATGATCGATTACCTTCAGTTGATGCGTGTTCCAGGAATGCAAGATAACCGAACCCAAGAAATTTCAGAGATCTCTCGGTCATTAAAAGCGTTGGCGAAGGAACTGAATGTTCCCGTTGTTGCTCTGTCTCAGTTAAACCGTTCATTGGAGCAGCGTGCTGATAAGCGTCCAATTAACTCGGATCTTCGTGAATCAGGCGCGATTGAGCAGGATGCTGATTTAATCATGTTTATTTACCGTGATGAGGTGTACAACCCGGAAAGTTCGCTGAAGGGTATTGCTGAAATTATTATTGGTAAGCAACGTAACGGTCCCATCGGCTCAGTACGACTTACGTTCCAAGGTCAATTTTCCCGATTTGATAACTATGCAGGCCCTGCGTTTGATGACGAGTAATGGAGCGAATATGAGCTATATGAAAGCAGCTACAGCTTATATTGATACAGAAGCACTAGAGAGTAACCTGAAGAAGGTTCAACAAGTCGCACCAAACAGTAAAATTCTTGCTGTCGTTAAAGCGAATGCGTATGGCCATGGTTTGGATCAAATTGCAGCAACAGCGACAAACAGCGCAGATTCCTTTGGTGTTGCACGCATTGAAGAGGCATTGCAATTACGAGCGGGTGGGATTGTTAAACCGATACTGTTGCTTGAAGGTTTCTACTCTGAACACGATCTGCCGATTTTGGTGACCAATAATATTCAGACCGCCGTGCACTGTGTTGAGCAGCTGGAAGCGTTAGAGAAGATGACGCTTGAGAACCCAGTCGTGGTGTGGTTAAAAATAGACAGTGGGATGCATCGCCTAGGGGTCAACTCGGATCAATACGATGAGTTTGTTGAGCGTCTAAAGCGCTGTGAAAATGTGGCGAAGCCATTACGTTATATGAGTCACTTTGCTTGTGCTGATGAGTTAGATAGCCAGATCACCGCGGATCAGCTAGATAGATTCAGTTGCTTAACTGCGGAGTGTCGTGGAGAGCGTTCTATTGCTGCCTCTGCTGCATTATTGACGTTGCCGGAGACACATTTTGATTGGGTTCGTCCTGGTATCATTCTCTATGGCGTTTCACCATTCGCGAATAAGAGTGCCCAGGAAATGGGGTTTACACCGGTTATGACGCTCAAATCCCATTTGATTGCCGTGAGAGAGGTAAAAGCAGGTGAGCGAGTGGGATATGGTGGTATTTGGCAAACTGAGCGTGATACTAAGGTTGGAGTGATTGCTATCGGTTATGGTGATGGTTACCCAAGAATGGCTCCGAACAACACGCCTGTACTGGTGAATGGTCGAAAAGTACCACTCTCAGGTCGAGTCTCGATGGATATGCTTACGGTGGATTTAGGACCAGATGCAACCGATCAAGTAGGTGATGAGGCGACACTATGGGGTCAAGGACTTCCGGCTGAGGAGGTGGCAGAGCACGTTGGAACGATTGCGTATGAGTTAGTGACCAAACTGACTTCGCGGGTGGCAATGTCTTATCAATCCAATGAAAAGTAATACCTCGTATCTACTCTCACTTCCGTTATGGGTGAAAAACGCTGCTTGGTCAGCGTTTTTTCTCTTTGGTTTATTGTCACCCCCTAGTCGCGCTGATGATCTCTTGCACTGGATGTCAAACAACAGTGCGATGGTTCCGTTTATTTTTTCAACTGAAAGTATGGGCACGACCATAGGTATGGCTGGTGTTGTAAAAGGGGTTGGCCAGCCTCAAGCGGCGTTAATTGGGGTCGGGTTAATATCAGATAAAGGAAGCTACGCAACGTACATCGGCTCTTCTAACTATCTTTTGGGTGACTCTTTCTTAGTCGGGGGCGATTTTTATAGCTCAGAATATAAAAGTTATAGCTACTATCTTGGTGATCAAGGCAGCAGTAACTCTAGTGGGGATGACTTTACGTTAGCTGATGGGAAAGAGGATCAGTTACGGCTTTCCGTTCGTTATATTTTACCTTTTGGTTTTGCGAAAGATGGTAGTGCCAAGTCGTCACTGAATCAACGTCGACCAGTGACGGGTTGGAACCCAGTAGAGAGTGGGGTCAGTACCATTGAATTACAGCCATTTTATAAATCAAGAGATCTGGGATCATCCCAGCCATCTCATGAAGCGACAGAAACATGGGGGACTCAATTGCTTTTTGATTGGGACAACCGTAATGATCTTCGTAATCCTACCCATGGAGCACACTCCACGCTTACCTTTAGTTATGCGCCTGAACAAGGAGAGGAGAGTCAATGGTGGACGTGGGAGTTTGCCCAGAGTGCTTTTTATGATTTAGGTTCATTAGGGGATCTCTTTGATCAACAGGTGTTGGCATTCAATTTTTATACTGCCGATACCCCAAGCTGGGACAGTAACAGTTATGATGGGCGCCCCCCAGAGTATGCGGGTATAAATCTAGGTGGTCTCTATCGGTTACGAAGTTTCCAGTCTGGTCGATTTCATGACCGCTCCGCTATTGCTTATAGCCTAGAGTATCGAGTTATGCCTGATTGGCAGCCACTGGAGGAGATGCCTATCATCGGTTTTTATGATATGCCCTGGTGGCAATGGGTATTGTTTACTGACTTAGGCCAAGTGTCTGATAACTATAACCTGACAGCCTTGCATGAAGAGATGAGCTGGAGTGCCGGCGCTGCTATCCGTTTTCAAGTAGAAGGTGTAGTGGTACGAACTGAGCTTGCATGGGGCAATGAGGGAGATGAGTTTAGGGTAATGATCAATCAACCTTTCTAGTCCCACTTTTGCACTTACCCACCTTTTCATCACCTCCAATTTGAATTCAGAGTCATCAAGGCATAGGCTGATTATATGGATAATTAGGGAGTGATTATAATGAAGCAATCTATGGTATTGGTTTTGAGTGTTTGGCTAGTAGCTTGTAGCAGCAGTGTGGATGAAAAAGCGGATGACTTCATGGATGTGAGCTTTAATCTCTGTGCAACTAAAATCAAATCTTTTTCAAAAGGTGATGATGGTGTTATTCGAACTGTATGTGAAGATGGTAGTTACTTTCAAGTTAAAAACCAACAGACCATAGAGGTGATGCAAGAGATCAATGGCGCGTACTGTAATGGGGTAGGTTTCAGTGCCTTTAATGAACGAAAGAACTATTACACCTTTACTTGCAAAAATGACCGCTCGTTTAATGTAGCAAAATAAAACCCTCAAATGGCAGAATTGATTCTGCCATTTTTGATCTAATTACTATAAATTTGATCGAAATTCTTCGATAATGGAAACTGTCTATTTCTTATACTTGCTTATAGCCTAAGCTATACAGTGTTTAACATGGATGACTTGTTCATGTAGGGGGAGAAAGTCAGATATTTTTCGTTTTAAGTGTAGAAAAATTACCAAATTTTATGGATGAGATAGGTAAGTAATACATGTGGGATTACATGAGTTTTTAAAATTCGCAAATATGGGCGCTTCTGTTAACCATTTTATCGGCTTAGCATGAAGTGACGAACACATTATTTCTCGGAAACATTCATTATGTTGAAAAGCATCAACCCAACAAAAACACCAGCTTGGTCTGAGTTAACTGCTCACTTTGAAACGGCACAAGATTTTGATATTTCTACGCTGTTTGCCAATGATCCTGAGCGATTCAATACATTTTCCGCTCAATTTGGCTCAGATATCCTGCTCGATTATTCAAAGAATATTATCAACGAAGAGACCATGAGTAAGCTGTTTGCTCTGGCTGAACAGACGGAAGTTAAAGCGGCAATTGCTGCGATGTTTGGTGGTGAAACCATCAATAAAACTGAAAACCGCTCTGTATTACATACTGCATTGAGAAACCGCAGTAATACTCCTGTTATGGTGGATGGGCAAGATGTAATGCCTGCGATTAACAGTGTATTAGATAAAATGAAGCATTTTACTCATCGTATTCTTTCTGGGGAGTGGAAGGGCTATACAGGAAAAGCGATTACAGATGTCGTTAATATTGGTATTGGAGGCTCCGATCTAGGTCCTTATATGGTGTCAGAGGCACTAGCAGCATATAAAACCCATTTAACCATGCACTTTGTGTCTAATGTCGATGGGACTCATATTGCTGAAACGTTAAAGCGAGTGAACCCTGAAACGACCCTGTTTTTGATTGCATCGAAAACATTCACGACTCAAGAGACAATGAGTAATGCACTTTCTGCTCGTGACTGGTTCTTAACATCAGCGATGGAGCCAGAACATGTTGCCAAACACTTTGCAGCACTCTCCACTAATGCCAGTTCGGTGGCTGAATTTGGTATCGATACAGACAATATGTTTGAGTTCTGGGATTGGGTTGGCGGCCGCTACTCATTATGGTCAGCTATTGGTCTCTCCATCTCGCTCTCTGTCGGATTTGATAACTTTGTAGAATTACTGCAAGGTGCCCATGATATGGATGTGCACTTTTCACACAGTGACGCTGAGAATAACCTTCCCATTATTTTGGCATTGATCGGTATTTGGTATAACAACTTCCATGGTGCGGAATCAGAAGCTATTCTACCTTATGACCAATATATGCATCGTTTTGCCGCGTACTTCCAGCAAGGGAATATGGAGTCAAACGGTAAGTGTGTTGATCGTGATGGAAGTTTGGTTGAGTACCAAACTGGGCCAATCATTTGGGGGGAACCTGGAACCAATGGCCAGCACGCCTTTTATCAGTTGATTCATCAAGGCACTAAGCTCATTCCGTGTGACTTTATTGCTCCTGCCATCAGCCATAATCCAATTGGTGATCATCATCAGAAATTGATGTCTAACTTTTTTGCCCAGACGGAAGCATTAGCGTTCGGTAAAAGCAAAGAGCAAGTCGAAGCGGAGTGCATTGCTGCGGGAAAAACGACTGATGAGATAGAAGCATTGGCTAATTTCAAAGTGTTTGAAGGTAACCGCCCAACCAACTCTATCCTAGTTAAGAAAATCACACCGAAAACATTAGGTAGCCTTATCGCGATGTACGAACATAAGATCTTTGTACAAGGTGTTATCTGGAATGTCTTTAGTTTTGATCAGTGGGGCGTTGAGCTTGGTAAACAGTTGGCGAATCAAATACTGCCAGAGCTTCGAGATAATGAGAGTGTGACATCTCATGATAGCTCAACCAATGGTTTGATTAATGCATTTAAAGCGTATCAAGCGTAACGTTATAAATAACAAATGAAAAAAAGGGGTTGAACAATGTTCAACCCCTTTTTTTATTAAAAAACCTTAAACAGCAATAGCAGTTGGTGAATCAAGATGTTTTAATTCGTTCATGACTTCTTCTGCCCATACTATCCAACCTTGTCGTTCAATAATATTTCGGCGTAGAGTCAAGCGCTCTAAACGAGCTTGTCGATTCAACAGAGAGGGCGATGAAAAATGCGTCTCTTCAATACTTCTGTAGTTATTTAATAGTGATTTCGACTCTTCAATTAATGAAGCGAGTTGAAATTGCATCGGTTCGGAATTGTATATTTCACAAACGAGTAACTTGGCTGTGAATTCATCACGAATCGTAGAGTGGAATGTTGGCTCTTGGAACCATTGAAATAAGCTCTCTTTACCTGCCTCGGTAATAGAATACACCTTACGGTCAGGCTTTCCTTGCTGTGGAATTAAAATACAAGTGACCAACTCATTAGAAGCCATTTTATTTAATTCGCGATATACCTGCTGGTGACTCGCTTTCCAGAAGTAACCAATACTCTGCGAAAACTCTTTAGTTATGTCGTATCCAGTGGCGTCTTTTGTACTTAATACTGTTAAAATTACATGTGGTAGTGACATGTTCTCTATCCCTTTAATGTGAAAGTGTATCTCCGCGCGTCCTTGTGCTCTTCGTCACTTCAGCCAAAATAAAGGACTTCATTATTTTGGTGTTGAACGTGAAATTGCGGTAATTTTATTATTTACATATATAGTTATGGCATCAATAATGCTCAAAAGCTACTTTTTGTTCATATTGTTCATGTATTATTATTTATTATAGAACCGAGCAAAGCAATTAAAATTAATGATTGTTTATCAATTGCCTACTCTGAAGCTTATATCAACTCGTACGCATTAGGTAGAATAGGGATCACTATATTGATTTTTTTTTGACAAAATACTCATTAATTTCATTTTATAAATTAAAACCACCCCGATTTGGGGTGGCTTTTCCTTTTCCACGAAATTTTATCCTGTCGTTATCCTGTATTTCTCATTCCAGTAGCTATTCCTGCAATAGTAACCATTAGTGCCTCTTCAAGATCCTGTGATGTCGTGGATTGATGGCGAGTGCGGTAAAGTAATTCAGCTTGTAACATATTAAGAGGCTCAACATAGATATTTCTTAAACGAATGGCTTCTTGCCCCCAAGGATTACTTGCCATTAAATGATCAGAATTCTCAACATTTAATACTGACGTTATATCTTTATTTAATTGCGCTCTTAATCGTTCGCCAAGTGGCCATAAAGAGGGGTCAGTGAGTCGTTGATCGTAATATTCGGAAATTGAGGCGTTGGTTTTTGCATAGACCATTTCAAGCATGCCTAAGCGAGTAGAGAAAAACGGCCAAGTTCGACACATCTCTTCAAGCTCGGATTGATGGCCGTGGTCGACTGCGTGTTGTATCCCTTCTCCTGCTCCCAACCATGCTGGTAACAAGAGTCTGTTTTGGCTCCATGAAAAAATCCAAGGGATCGCTCTTAATGATTCGACGCCCCCGTTAGGGTTTCTTTTTGCAGGACGAGATCCTAAAGGCAGTTTTCCGAGCTCTAACTCAGGAGTGGCTGCTCGAAAGTAGGGAACAAAATCGGGTTCACCTTGCACAACATCTCGATAGGCTTTGCATGACACATCAGAAATAGTGTTCATCAGTTCATACCAAGCGTGCTTAGGTGCAGGTGGCGGCAGTAAGTTTGCTTCTAAGATGGCACTGGCGTACAAGTTAAAGCTGTTTACTGCAATATCAGGGAGGCCAAGTTTAAAACGGATCATCTCTCCCTGCTCTGTCACTCTTAATCCACCTTTTAAGCTTTTTGGTGGCTGAGAAAGCAATGCGGCGTGAGCAGGAGCACCACCACGGCCAATGGTTCCGCCTCGACCATGGAATAGCCTTAGTTCAACATCCGCACTTTCACACACTTCAACTAACGCTTCCATCGCAGTATATTGCGCCCATCCAGCGGCCATAACACCAGCATCTTTGGCGGAATCAGAATAACCGATCATCACCATTTGATAGTTTTGGATAAAGCCACGATACCAATCAATATCTAGTAGCTGTTTGATCACTGACTCAGCGTTTTGCAGATCGTCTAAGGTCTCAAACAGTGGGCAGACATCCATTCTAAAAGAGCAACCAGTCTCTTGCAGCAGTAAATGGACAGCCAGCACATCTGATGCTGTACGAGCCATTGAAATAACATAAGCACCGAGAGCTTCACGAGGTTGATGAGCAATCACCCTGCAGGTATCCAGCACCTCTTGCACGTCATCTGATGGCTGCCAATTATTGGGAATCAATGGGCGTTTTGAACTGAGTTCATTCACTAAAAATGAAATTTTATCTTGCTCACTCCACTGTTGATAATCACCGATTCCGAGGTAACGGGTCAGCTCTGACAGCACATTGGCGTGACGCGTACTCTCTTGGCGTATATCAAGTCGAACAAGGTGAACTCCAAAGGTTTTAATTCTTCTTAGAGTATCTAATAGCGACCCTTCTGCAATGATGGCCATGCCACATTGGTGAAGCGATTGGTAACAGGCATACAAAGGAGTCCATAATTGATCAACCGAGGTTAAAATTTCTTTATTGCCCGTTGGTTGGTTATTGATTTGTGCATCCAGATGATCAAGCGTGTTATGCAGAAGAGTACGGAGCTGTTTTAAGACGGCACGGTAAGGTTCGTGTGCATCACCAGCTAATGCACGAATGGCATCGTTAGCTTTTACCATAGAGAGTTCGTTGATTAAATCTTGAATATCTTCCAAGTAGAGATCAGCGGCTTTCCAGCGAGAGAGTAAGAGTACCTCTTTGGTGACGGTATGAGTGACAAACGGATTGCCATCACGATCGCCACACATCCATGAAGAGAAGTGCAGTGGTTTCGCATCGATAGGTAAACCTTGGTGTAAATGGTTCTTTAACTTGTCATCAAAATCTCTTAAAAAATCAGGCACTGCTTGCCATAGTGAGTTCTCAATAACGGCAAACCCCCATTTTGCTTCATCAAGCGGGGTTGGGCGCTGCTTTCTAATAACATCGGAGTGCCAAGACTGTGCAATAAGTTGTTCTAGGCGACGTTCAACTTTGGTGCGTTCGCTGAATGAGAGATCCGTTAATTCCAATTCAGAGAGACACTTATTAATCTGCACAAACTTATGAATGGTGGTGCGACGAGCGATCTCAGTAGGGTGCGCGGTGAGTACCAATTCAATGTCTAACTCATTTATTGCTTGGCTAATATCAGATTGATTAACATTGTTTTGCGACAACTTTGCAAACAGGCTATTAATGACATCTGGCTCACAGATCTGCTCTTCACAGTGTCTTGAGATCGTGTGGTACTGTTCGGCCATATTGGTGAGATTTAGAAATTGACTGAAGGCACGAGCTACAGGAGTAAGCTGTTCATCTGATAGGTGTTTAATGTCATCAATGAGCAAATCACGATCACTGCTACTACCAGCTTGAGCTGATTTGGAACGCTGGCGAATACCTTCTATCTTATTAAACAGCTCTTCTCCGTGCGCATCACGAATTGTATTTCCAAGAAGTTGTCCAAGCATGTTGACATTACTGGTAAGTGCACCGTATTTTCCATTCATAATTGCATCCTATTGTGTAACTTAATTACATGACTTGTTGGTTTAGTAACTTAATTTAGCGAAAATAAGCCGTGTTGGTCAAACTTTGTCTGAGGTTAGCGCGATAAAAGCGAGAGATAGGTAATAATATGCTGTGTAATACCACCTTTTGTGAAATTAAATTTCAGTTAATGTGTAACAAAAGGTGGTGAATGGAATGGCGTAAATTAGAAACAGTATTTGTGAACCAGTTTATTGAGTAGGCTAATTGTCGGGTCGATGAACGACATAGCGAGGAACTCGTCGGGTTGATGCGCTTGCTCTATGGATCCTGGCCCTAAGACAAGAGTAGGGCAAAGCTGTTGTAAGAACGGCGCTTCTGTACAGTAGTTAACGGTTTCTGCTTGTTGCTGACAGATTGCTTCAACCCCTGAAATAATTGCACTGTCTGCGTTGCATTCATAACCTGGAATCGGGGTGTGTAGAGGCGTAACTTCGATGCACCCTGGCCACTGTTCTTCGATCTCTTTAAGGGCTCCTTTTAGCATATTGTCGAGACCATCCAGGCTGATACCTGGGAGTGGACGTACATCATAGTGAAGCTCACAACAGCCACAAATTCGATTGGCACTATCACCTCCATGGATATGACCTAGATTTAACGTCGGAGATGGGATAGTAAAGCCGGGGTGATGATACTCTTTGATTAACTTATCTTTTAAAGCGATCAGCGCAAACATCACTTGATTCATGATCTCTAAGGCGTTAATACCGCGAGCGGGATCTGAGGAGTGTCCAGATTTTCCGGTGATTCTTACCGCGTTCGCCACATGCCCTTTGTGTCCACGGATAGGCACTAAGCTGGTGGGCTCTCCAATAATACAGTAATCAGGTTTGATGACGGTATTCTCAGTGAAATGGCGGGCACCTAACATGCTGGTCTCTTCATCGCAGGTTGCCAATATATAAAGTGGTTTTTGTTGCTTGCTCCACTCGTGCTCTCTGACTGCTTCAAGAATGAAGGCAAAAAAGCCTTTCATATCTGCAGTCCCTAAGCCATAGAAACGGTTGTTAGCTTCGGTCACGGTATGAGGGTCAAAGTTCCATCGACCTTCATCGAAGGGGACGGTATCGGTATGACCCGCAAGCAGTAACCCTCCCTCACCACTGCCTTTTTTGGCGAGTAGATTCTGTTTTCCACTGGCCACTTGTTCAATCTCTACCTCAAAACCAAGATCAGTAAACCATTGAGCTAAAATGGAGATAACGGGCTCATTACTCTGGTCCCATTTAGCATCAGTAGAGCTAATGGAAGAGGTAGAAATCAACCCTTGGTAAATATCAATAAAAGCAGGAATTTTCATTTAATCGCACATCCACTGTTGACAGGAATTCAATAACGCTGTAAAACACATATTAACGCACAAAAAGTGCATAAAAATCTAATTTATTTTTTGATTAACTCGGACGTTGATCATCATACGCTAAACCAAGGATTACCAGTTAATGAACCAAACGAACCCGCTACTACAAGATACCCTCCGACGACGCCAAGTCTAATTTCGTTTGGTGCAGCCCTCTGCACGCTTTATCGCCAGTAACAGGAACATCGTTACTTGCACCTCCAAGATACACCATCAAGAAAACAATACGGAAATACTATGTTGAATACCACAATTATCGGTGCGAGCGGTTACACCGGAGCTGAACTTGCGGTTTTGGTTAACAAACACCCACAATTGACCTTGTCAGGACTCTACGTTTCGGCCAATAGCCTTGATGCGAATAAGCCGATCAGTGAGCTTCATGGACACTTGAAAGGGGTGATTGATAGCCCACTACTCCCTTTGATTGATATGAATAAAATTGCAAAAGAGAGTGACATCATTCTGTTAGCAACGGCACATGAAGTGAGTCATGACATTGCCACACACTTTCTTGACAATGAGTGCGTTGTGTTTGATTTATCCGGCGCATTTAGGGTGCAAAAAGAGAATTTCTACCAAGATTTTTATGGTTTCGAACACCAGCACCAGCAGTGGTTAGACAATGCAGTATATGGGCTGGCAGAGTGGAATCAAGCATCGATAGCCAAAGCACAACTGATAGCGGTTCCTGGTTGCTACCCTACGGCGTCACAGCTGGCACTTAAGCCTCTTATTGAAAATAACCTTCTTGATTTGACCCAGTGGCCTGTGATTAACGCAACCAGTGGTGTGACTGGAGCAGGACGTAAAGCATCAATCAGCAGTAGCTTTTGTGAAGTGAGTTTACAGCCCTATGGTGTGTTTGCGCATCGTCATCAGCCAGAGATTGCTGCCCATTTAGGCTGTGACGTTATTTTTACGCCACATTTGGGCAACTTTAAGCGTGGCATTCTCGCCACGATTACTACGAAGCTGGCAAAAGGGGTGACTCAGCAGCAGGTTGATGAAGCCTTTACTCAGAGCTACCAGCAACAACCAGCTGTACGTCTTCTTTCGGATACGATGCCTTCAATTAAAAATGTTGCTCAGACACCTTATTGTGATTTGGGTTGGAAAGTACAAGGTGAGCATCTGATTATTGTCTCTGCCATCGACAACTTATTAAAAGGGGCATCGAGTCAGGCGATGCAGTGCATAAATATTCGTTACGGTTTTCCAGTATTAACGGCGTTGGTTTAGAGAAGGATAGAGATATGAGTCAGATACCATTAGTGATTAAGTTAGGCGGCGCCGCACTCTCTTCAACGGAGACGTTGAGCAAGCTGTTTGCGGCGATTAATCAATACCAACAATCTTCGCAAAGAGCGCTTGTGGTTGTTCATGGTGGGGGTTACTTAGTCGATGAGTTGATGAAGAAAATGCAACTCAAGACAGTGAAAAAAGAGGGTTTACGTGTCACTCCGTATGACCAAATCCCATATATTGCTGGCGCACTAGCGGGCACCGCGAATAAGTTACTGCAAGCAGAAGCGATAAAAAGTGGCGTGAACTCTGTTGGTTTAAGTTTGGCGGATGGCGGTTTATGTCAGATAACCGAGTTAGATCCTGAGTTAGGTGCGGTAGGAAAAGCAGCACCGGGAAATGCCGCACTGCTTAATGCAATCTTAGCAACAGGTATTGTGCCAATCATTAGCTCTATCGGAATTACCGCTGAAGGCCAAATGATGAATGTGAATGCTGATCAAGCGGCTGTTGCCGTTGCCGCAGCCCTTGAAGGGGACTTGGTTCTGCTTTCAGATGTGAGCGGAGTGTTAGATGGCAAAGGAAAATTGTTAGCTAGCTTAGATGCTAGTCAGTCTGAAGCCTTGATTACAGGAAAAGTGGTCACTGATGGAATGATAGTCAAAGTAAGGGCCGCAGTGGAAGCTGCACAATCTCTTGGACGACCAATTGAAGTAGCGACTTGGCGATACCCTGAGAAGCTGACAGAACTGTTTGATGGAAAGAGTATCGGAACCCAGTTTTTACCTTAGTCATTAAGACGGAAAAGTGTAAAGAATCTAATTTAAAGCGTAAAACCCTCACGGATTGACCGTCTGAGTGGACCAAGGAGAAATACAATGAGTAAAGTTGAAGTTAAAAAAGTAGTCGTAGCTTATTCTGGCGGTCTAGATACCTCAGTGATCATTCCATGGCTAAAAGAGAACTACCACTGTGAAGTTGTGGCTTTTGTCGCGGATGTTGGGCAGGGTGATGAGGAGCTCGAAGGGATTGAAGCAAAAGCGATCGCCTCTGGTGCATCCTCGTGTTTCATTGCTGACTTAAAAGAGGAGATGGTGGCTGATTATATCTATCCTACTCTGAAAACCGGTGCCCTCTATGAAGGTAAATATCTATTGGGTACTTCAATGGCTCGTCCTATTATTGCTAAAGCTCAGGTTGAGTGTGCACTGGAAGTAGGCGCTGACGCCCTTTGTCATGGCTGTACGGGTAAAGGAAACGATCAAGTACGTTTTGAAGGCGCATTTGCAGCTCTTGCTCCTGAACTGCATGTTATTGCACCTTGGCGTGAGTGGGATTTGGTTAGCCGTGAAGAGTGCCTAGATTACTTAGCGGAGAGAGACATTCCTTGCACGGCTTCATTGACTAAGATTTACTCTCGTGACGCCAACGCATGGCACATCTCAACAGAAGGTGGTGTGTTAGAAGATACTTGGAATCAACCAGATGACGATTGCTGGGCGTGGACGACCTCTCCAGAGCAAGCGCCAAATGAATCTGAGCTTGTGACCTTGAAGGTTGAAAATGGCGAAGTGGTTGCGGTTGATGGCGAAACGATGACGCCATATAACGCACTGGTTTATCTCAATGATAAAGGGGCTAAACACGGTGTTGGTCGTATCGATATTGTTGAAAACCGTTTAGTCGGCATGAAATCACGTGGTTGTTATGAAACACCAGGTGGAGCAATTATGATGGAAGCGTTGCGTGCTGTTGAGCAATTGGTTCTGGACAAAAGTGCGTATGAATTCCGTGAAGAGTTAGGCCTAAAAGCCTCGCATTTAGTATATGATGGTCGTTGGTTTACACCGTTATGTGACTCAATTCTCGCAGCATCTGCAGAGTTGGCAAAAGATGTGAACGGAGAGGTAGTAATTAAGCTGTATAAAGGTCAAGCGACGGTTGTACAGAAGCGTTCGCCAAACAGCTTATATTGTGAAGAGTTTGCAACCTTTGGTGAAGATGAAGTTTACGACCAAAGCCATGCTGGTGGTTTTATTCGTCTCTATGCACTTTCAAGCAGAATCCGTACACTGAACAAACATAAAAACAGTTAATCATATTCACGACGCATTGAAGCAGCAGAAATAGGCAATAGGAGAAATACAATGGCATTATGGGGCGGGCGGTTTAGTCAAGCAGCAGACACACGGTTTAAGCAGTTTAACGATTCACTTCGTTTTGACTACCGACTAGCCGAGCAAGACATCGTAGGTTCTATTGCCTGGTCAAAAGCACTGCGAGCAGTCAATGTTATTTCTGAACAGGAACAGCAAAAACTTGAGTTAGCGCTGAATGAGTTGAAGCTCGCGGTGATGGAAGATCCTGAGCAGATTTTGCTGTCCGATGCAGAAGATATTCATAGCTGGGTAGAGCAGCAGTTGATCAGCAAAGTGGGTGATTTAGGTAAAAAACTGCACACTGGACGTTCACGTAATGATCAAGTGGCGACCGATTTAAAATTATGGTGTCGTCAACAGGGCCAACAGCTTTTATTGACCTTGGATAAACTGTTAAGTCAACTGGTTAACGTAGCACAAGCTCATCAAGGCACAGTGCTTCCTGGTTATACGCATTTACAGCGCGCTCAACCGGTGACCTTTGCTCATTGGTGTTTAGCGTATGTAGAGATGTTTGAGCGTGATTACTCTCGTATGGAAGATGCGATAAAGCGCCTCGATACCTGCCCGTTAGGTTCTGGCGCATTAGCGGGAACGGCTTACCCGATGGATCGTGAAGAGCTGGCTCATAATTTAGGCTTCCGCCGTGCGACAAGAAACAGTTTAGACTCTGTTTCCGATCGTGATCACGTGATGGAGCTGCTCTCTGTTGCTTCAATTTCAATGCTTCATCTTTCGCGTTTAGCTGAAGATATGATCTTCTACAACTCGGGTGAGTCCAATTTCATTGAGTTAGCAGATACGGTGACCTCTGGTTCTTCGTTGATGCCGCAAAAGAAAAACCCAGATGCATTAGAGTTAATACGTGGCAAGTGTGGACGTGTTTATGCCTCAATGGCTGGCATGATGATGACTGTTAAAGCTCTGCCTCTTGCTTATAACAAAGATATGCAAGAAGACAAAGAGGGGCTGTTTGATGCGTTAGATACGTGGAATGACTGCATGGAGATGGCCGGACTCTGCTTTGAAGGTATTAAAGTGAATGGGGAGCGTACGCTTGAAGCGGCGCAACAAGGTTACGCTAACTCGACTGAACTGGCTGATTACCTCGTTGCTAAGGGGATCCCTTTTCGTGAAGCGCACCATATTGTTGGTGTCGCAGTGGTTGGCGCGATTGATAAAGGGTGCGCGTTGGAGGAGTTATCACTGGATGAGCTTAAGCTGTTCTCTGAGGTGATAGACGAAGATGTGTACGCCATTTTAACCATTGAATCTTGTCTTGAGAAACGTAATGCCTTGGGTGGCGTCGCTCCTCAACAGGTAGAGTATGCGGTTAATCAAGCTCAGGTTCGTCTGGATCAGCGTGATTCTGCGGGAGTTAAGGTTCGATCAGCACGCTTAACGGATCTCGATGCACTAGAAGGCATGGTGGCTTACTGGGCAGGGTTAGGTGAAAACTTACCTAGAACTCGCAATGAGTTAGTGCGTGATATTGGCTCGTTTGCTGTTGCTGAGCATCATGGAGAGGTCACTGGCTGTGCATCTCTGTATGTTTATGATTCTGGTTTAGCAGAAATTCGTTCTCTAGGGATCGAAGCAGGCTGGCAAGGTCAAGGGCAAGGTACAGCAGTGGTGCAATACCTCGTTGAGAAAGCCAAACAGATGGCGATTAAAAAGGTCTTTGTGTTAACTCGAGTACCTGAATTCTTTATGAAGTTAGATTTCATGCCGACATCAAAAATGCTGTTGCCTGAAAAGGTCCTTAAAGATTGCGAACAGTGCCCACGTCAACACGCCTGTGACGAAGTAGCCTTAGAAGTGAACCCAAACGAGCAAATTATAGCTAAAAAGCAGGTTGCCTAAATAAAATTGAAATTCTATGAACTTTTTTGATTATTCGCACTCTTAGTTATACTGCTTTTTCTTAGAATGCGAATCTCTAAGTAACCCCATCGTCGACTTGTTGAACAAGTATTGATGTTGGGGTTTTATTTTATCTGCTGTTTTTTTTTGACCACAAATAGAGCGCAATCACTAAGTGGAGTGCCAACAGTGCACTAAAAATAGCGGAAGCACTGAATGCGGTAATGGCTTCAACCGTGAAAGGAGTATGATAAAAAAAAGTAATCCAAGTCCCCCAGCCGAGCAGACTTAAGCAGGCGAGTTGGATCATGCAGCGTTTGCAGCGACCTAGCTTTTCTTTGAATTGAAACTTACCACTACAAATCCGACAGCTCATCACATCTTCAATATCATCAATAGAGAAGGTAATTATACAAAAAATGAGCTAAAGATCTCTCATTAGCTCGTTGATTTTATCTATTGAGTCTCGCTGCGATGATTAACAACCAGGGCCACAGTCTAAGCAGTGCTTCACCATCTCTGGTCCTAAATGCAGTTTGGCATTGAGATCACGGAGTGCTGTTCTGACTCCCTCTTCTATCACTGGGTGATAAAATGGCATATCTAACATCTCTGATATGGTCATTTTACTTTGGTGTGCCCAAGCGAGTAAGTGTGCTAAGTGTTCGGCATTTGGCCCCATCATTTCGGCACCAAGGAATCGACCTGTGCCTTGCTCACCATATACGTGTAGCAAGCCTTTGTTCCTTAACATAACGCGAGAGCGCCCTTGCCCTTCAAATGAGACTTCTCCGGTTGCAAAGCAGCCACAAGTGCCTAATCGGGTTGTGATCTCTTTATAGCTCTCACCCACCATGGCAATTTGTGGATCGGTAAATACCGCTGAAATTTTAGATCGTCTGAGTCCTGCACGGATCTGTGGGTGACGTCCTGCATTATCCCCAGCAATACGCGCTTGGTCAGCCGCTTCGTGTAGCAGTGGAAGCTGGTTACTGGCATCTCCAGCGATAAAGATTGAAGGTACTGACGTCTGCATGGTGTAGTAATCAGCCGTTGGTACACCACGTTCATCAAGTAAAAGTGAGGTATTTTCAATATCAAGTTTATCAACATTTGGACGACGGCCTGTGGCAGCAAGTACATAGTCGACTACTACGGTTTCTGGTTTGCCATCAAGGTTGGTAAATTTGATCTCTACGCCGTTGTCTACACGGATCATACTTTCGATTTTGACATCCGCATCCAAATAGAACTCTTGGCTAAAGGCGGTGGCGGAATAATCCATTACTGCCGGGTCAGTTAAAGGGCCGACTTGTCCACCTAAACCGAACAGTTTGGTCTTAACCCCTAGACGGTGCAGTGATTGGCCTAACTCTAAACCAATAACTCCAGGACCAAATACAGCAACAGATTGGGGCAGATCATCCCAATTAAACACATCATCATTAATGATCAAACGATCACCTAACTCATTCCAAGCCGCAGGGTAAGCTGAACGAGATCCCGTTGCAACAACGATTCGTTTGGCATTAATCGTCGTATGATTATTGACAATTAAGGTGGTGTCATTGATAAACTTTGCGAAGCCATTTATTTTATCTTCCTCTGGGATCTCATCTACCCCTTCGAGTACAAAACCAACAAAGCGGTCACGCTCACTCTTGACGCGAGCCATGACTTCACGGCCATTAATCTCAATCTCACCGTGTGGATGAATACCAAAAGCGGGAGCCTTTTCAATTTGATGAACACTTTCAGCGGCAGCAATTAGTAATTTTGATGGCATACAGCCAACACGCGCACACGTTGTACCGTATTCGCCACCCTCTATCATTACGACGCTATCGGTATGAGATTTAGCAGCACGATAGGCGCCTAGACCTGCAGTACCGCCACCAATTATTGCGACATCAACGTTCACTGTTTTCATACTGCTTCTCTCTATTTATTCTGCACAATGGCTGATTAGTTACGTGACTTAATGAGTGTATTTCAGGAGTTGCTATGGCTTTATTAGAGCCATAGCTTTTGAGTTATGATAGCTCTTGGACTATCGTAGCTTTTTAGCTTAAGTAGCTCTCAAGTTCCTCACTGCCACCAATGTGTTTTCCGCCAATAAAGATTTGAGGAACGGTACTACGACCAGTGATAGCACGAAGGCTTACTGTTGTTGCATCTTTACCCAAAATCACCTCTTCATATACCAAACCTTTATCAATAAGGTTCTGTTTTGCTTTGACACAGAATGGGCAACCAGGCTTAGAGAAAACCGTAATCGACTCTTGAAGTTTGTGCTGTGGTGCAATATAGCTCAGCATAGTATCGGCATCAGACACTTTGAACGGGTCGCCAGGTTCTTCGTTTTCAATGAACATTTTCTCAACAATGCCATTTTTAACTAGCATGCTGTAACGCCATGAACGAGCACCAAAACCAATATCACCTTTGTCGGTTAACATCTCCATTCCCTTGGTGAATTCACCATTTCCGTCTGGGATGAATGTGATACTTTCCGCCTCTTGCGCATCTTTCCATGCGTTCATAACAAAAGTATCATTGACTGATACACACAACACATCATCGACACCGTGTTCTGCGAAAACAGATTTTAGCTCGTTATAACGAGGCAGGTGGCTTGATGAACATGTTGGTGTAAACGCGCCTGGCAAGCTAAAGACGATAACGGTCTTATTTTCGAAAAGCTCATCAGTGGTCACGTCAACCCAAGCATCACCTTGACGAGTGTGAAAAGTGACTTGAGGAACCGCGTGGCCTTCTTTTGATGCGAACATAATAGGATTTCCTTTTATTAATTATTGTTTAGTTCAACTGGAGTATCTGCTTATCAGCTCCGTTTTGATGTGATGATTATCTGCATTTTATGTTGATAGTTCTAATCGTTTGCTGTTATTGTTTTGATAGTTATTACCTATCAAAGATAGTGAGGGATTGGTGAACATTCGTGACTTTGAATATTTAGTGGCACTTTCTGAGCACAAGCATTTTCGAAAAGCGGCGGAAGCGTGTTTTGTTAGTCAGCCAACCTTAAGCGGCCAAATTAAAAAATTAGAGCAGGATGTCGGTGTTGCATTGCTTGAGAGAAGCAGTCGTCGAGTGTTGTTTACCGATGCAGGTATGCAGCTGATTGAGCAGGCTAAGCGAATTCTAAGAGAGGTGAATACCTTTAGTGAGCTAGCCAGCCAGCAGGGAAAAGAGATGGCTGGGCCACTGCATATAGGTTTTATCCCAACGGTTGGACCTTACCTATTACCGCATATTGTCCCACTGCTTAGAGAGCGATTCCCCGATCTTGAGCTATTTCTGCATGAAGACCAAACTCATAAACTAGTGCAACAATTAGAGGATGGAAAGTTAGACTGCTTAGTTCTGGCATCTGTAAACGAAACGTCTCCGTTTATAGAAGTCCCCGTTTATAATGAACCTATGATGTTGGCGGTACCGTGTCAACATGAGTGGGCTCAGCAAGACAGTGTGGATATGAGTCGGTTAGATGGTCATACGGTACTTATGTTAGGTGATGGCCACTGCTTACGAGATCAAGCGTTAGGTTTTTGCTTCGCAGCGGGAGCAAAAGATGATCAACGATTTAAAGCAACCAGTTTAGAGACACTGCGTAATATGGTAGCAGCGGGTGGTGGTATTACGTTACTTCCGCAACTGGCTGTTCCGTCGGATAGAGAGAGAGATGGTGTCTGCTACCTAACGGCTCAGCACCCCGTTCCACATCGACAGATCGTCCTTGCTTATCGTCCTGGATCTCCATTGAAACCTCGTTATGAGAAGCTGGCATTCACCATTAAAGAGAAGATGAACACCATTATTGAGATTCAATAGAGATAAAAAAGGATGTCACAAGGCATCTTTTTTTCATTTTGTCCCATTGTGCAAAGAGTGTTAAAACAACTCTTCGCTTCCAGACTCTTCTGAGTAAATGGTATTACTGATCGACTCGCTTAGATATTCTGTCGGTTCAGTGCCGCTAGTAAAGTACTCAAACATAGAGCTTGAATCGTCCTTATTAGTCAATAAAGCACTCTCTCTATCAATTCGCACTTTAACGATATCAGTCGGAAGCACTTTTCTCTCAAGTGGTACGCCTTGTAGTGCGACATCCATAAAGCTTACCCAAGCGGGTTGTGCCGTCTTACCACCAGATTCGCCACCCACATTCTGCTTTTTACCCAAATTGCTGTTAGCAGTCGTTTTTCCTAAGTTTCTTGAGTGTTGATCGAAACCAACCCAAGCGGTTGCCACGATGCCAGGTGCATAACCGTTATACCATGCATCTTTTGAGGAGTTAGTGGTACCTGTTTTTCCACCAATATCACGACGTTTTAAAGCTTGCGCTCGCCAACCGGTACCGTTCCAACCTGTGCCGTTTCTCCAGTTACCGCCACCCCAAATGTTGCTGTACATCATCTCTCTTACCAGAAAGGCATTTTGGGGGCTGATCACTTTTTCAGCATGCAGGGCTTCGGGATCATCGTCGCAGCTTGAGTGACAGACGGTGGTTGGGTTTGCCTGAAATTCAAGCTCACCAAATGGACCTTCGACCTTATCAATGTAATACGGTTTCACATAGTAACCGCCATTGGCAAATACCGAGAAGCCTTGAACCATCTCAACAGGGGTTAAGCTACCAGCACCAAGGGCAATGGTTTCAGACAGTGGAAGCTCCTCTTTTTTAAATCCAAAACGAGTGAGGTAATCAATAGCATTATTGAGTCCAACTTGACGTAGTACTCGAACCGCCATGACGTTTTTAGATTGCGCTAAACCAATGCGAAGACGGGTGGGGCCCATGTAAGTTGGGGGAGAATTTTTTGGTCGCCATGCCGTACCTTGACTCTTATCCCACTTATTAATAGGAGCATCGTTAACTAGGCTTGCTAGTGTCATCCCTTCATTCAGAGCGGCAGAGTAGATAAAGGGTTTAATGCTTGAACCAACTTGACGGACCGACTGTGTCGCACGGTTAAATTTATTGTGTACAAAGTTAAAACCGCCCACTAACGAGGTAATAGCCCCATCTTGCGGATCCATTGAAACAAAAGCCGTATTGGCGACCGGAACTTGACTTAGCTGCCATTGAGTCAGGAGGTGCAGGGAAGAGTCGGTATCAGTAACACTGTTATCATCAATAGGAAGTTCCATTGGGCGAACCCAAATTTGTTGGCCAACCTCAACGATATCGGTGGCTTTGTTAGGAGCTGCTCCTTGTTTTTCATCGGTAATGTACTTTCGAGCCCACTTTAAACCATCCCACTGAATCTGTGCGTCATCGTGGTTTTTGATAACCACATGAATACTCTTATTTTCAACTTGGGTAATAACCGCTGGAAAAAGCTCACCATAGGAAGGCTGTTTGGATAGGTGTTTCACTATTTTAGCACTTTCCCAAGCGGTATCATCCGCCTGCCACAAGGTTTTGACAGCGCGGCGGTATCCGTGACGTTCATCGTAAGCTAACAAGTTGCTGATCGCCGCTTTATTCGCGGCCGTTTGCAGCGTTGAATCAACCGTGGTGTAAATGTTCATTCCTGAAGTGTAAGCAGCCTCTTCACCGAAGCGATCAACCATCCAAGCTCGAGCTACTTCCGCAACATACGGAGCGTTTAAGGCAATTTCAGCACCGTGATAATTAGAGAGAATACTCTCAGCCACCGCGTCATCATACTCCTGCTTTGTGATGTACTCTTCCGTCAGCATCCTGCCAAGTACAACATTGCGTCGAGTTGTTGCTCTATCTACAGAATAGATAGGGTTCATCGTCGAAGGGGCTTTAGGTAACCCTGCTAATACGGCGATTTCACTCAACGTAAGCTCATCCATGGTTTTACCAAAATAGACGTGAGCTGCAGCACCAAAACCGTAAGAGCGATGGCCTAAATAGATCTTGTTGACATACAGCTGCAGTATCTCTTCTTTGCTTAATAGCTGCTCAATATGAAGTGCGATGAATATCTCTTTGATTTTTCGCATTATCTTCTTTTCATTTGATAAGAAGAAGTTACGAGCAAGCTGCTGAGTAATGGTACTCGCACCCTGTTTGGCTGAACCTGATGTTACGACCACTATTGCAGCACGAGTAATACCGATAGGATCAATACCAGGGTGGTGATAATAGCGGCTATCTTCTGTTGCGATTAACGCTTCAATTAAATGGGGAGGAATCTCATCAAAAGTCAGCGGAATACGGCGCTTTTCACCAAATTGAGCGATCAATTTGCCATCACGACTGTATACCTGCATTGGGGTCTGTAGTTTTACATCTTTTAATGTAGCAACGTCTGGAAGTTCTGGTTTTACATATTGGTAAAAACCAAAAATTGTACCGACTCCAAGAATAATGCAAATCAATGTAAATGCTAAAAATAGCTTTATGAACTTCACTTGATATTTCCTGTTTGCTAATAGATGTTACGTTTCAGACTTTTGGCTGGATAGTATAAATAGAAGTGGCCAAAAAATAACGTTTTATTCAACTTAATTTTGAGAACTTACGGCACGAACGCACGCAAAGTGAGAGAAAGCCTATGTATATCACTGGACTAGAGATTGGTTTTAACGCTCTACATATGATCACCTTGAAAATGATAGGTAGGGATTATTATATCCTCCATCAAGAAAAAATTAACATTCAATCAGGAGAGCCATTATCGACAGTGTCATCGCCCCTTATTAATGCTTTAATTTTATTAAAGAAAAAGTGGCCTCTTCGAGTAGGGAGAGTGTCGTTGATCGTACCCGATAGTTATGTGTCTTGTAGACCTATACACATCAATGGCTTTATCCGTGAGACAGAGAAGTATTCAAGGGTACTTCATGTCTTTAATCAGCAGTCTGACTTTCCTATTGATGATCTGTATGTTGATATTGTTGAGCGTAGCCATCGTGAGAGCAAACAGCAAGAATTTACCGTATATGCGTTAAAAAAGGAGGTCGTCAGGGATTTTTTAAAGGCTGTAAAGCAGGCGAGGTTTATCCCTGTTTTGTTAGATTTTCACAGTAATGCTTTTCTGACTATTTGGAGGGAAATTGCTCGAAGATCGAATAAAAAGAGTGGCTGGATGCTTGTGGAGTTACATGTAGACCGATTGAAAGTGGGACTATATTGCCCTGATAATGGGGAGTATTACCGAGATTGTTCTATCACAATGGGTGATTCACCGCAGGTGCTGAATGAGCAAATCCAGCGACAAATACAACTCTACCTTGCAAGTAAGTCTACCCATCGGCTCGAAGGGATCTGGTTATTAGGAGGTAATAAGGTTATTGCCGCATGGTTAACCGAGACGGTGCAGTTACCTGTTGAAACGGTCGAACTCCCTCATTCTCATCATGATGATTTTACACTTGCCATTGGGGCGGCAATTAGCGGCAAGCGTTGGTTAGAGTTAGAGGATTCTTATGATGGCACTTAATCTTCTTCCTTGGCGTGAGACGAAACAACGACAACACAGGCGTCGATTCGTCGGTTTATTGATTGTCGGGTTGGGCATCGTTGGATTTATTCATGCTATGGGATGGCGCCATGTGAGTGACCAAGTGACTCAACAGAAGAATAAAGAGAGTCAGTTAATCGCATCTGTGAAAAGGCAAACTATTGAGCGTAAAAGAGCAGAAAAAGCGATGGGCAATAAAGAACAACTTCAACGTCGCTTATTTGATCTTACTGCGCTTCAGCAGCAAAGAAATCGCGCCACTCATCTGTTTAACCTGCTTACTGCCTCGTTACCTAGAGGGGTTTTTATTACTGGTGTCACGTTGGAGGAGTGGCGGTTAACTCTGTCTGGATACAGTGACACCGCGATTCAATTCACTCAACTGGTGGCAACGCTTGAAGGTAACCCATGGATTAATAATATCAATATTCATTATTTGCGAAGTAAGACTCTGAAGCTTGAGTTACAACAGCACTTTTCACTCTCCCTTACTATCTTGCCAAACTTTACCCATGACGATGTTTAAACCAATGGAACTCGATCGTTAATGCCGTGGTCTTCACTCGAACTTGATGAGTTTATGGATTGGCCGATTAGAGCTCAGCTGTTGCTGTTGGCGGCATTGATGATTCTATTGCAGTTAGCGATCGCGTGGTGGTGGTTACTGCCACTTCAAGAGGCGTTGATGGACAGTAAAAACAGAGAACATCAACATGTGGTGGCTTTGCAATCAGAGCGAGTTCAGCTGCAGAGTTTAGACGATGAATTAATGCCAGTGAAAGATCTCTCTATGCGTTATCAGGGGATGATGAATCAATTTCCTGAGCAGAGTGAGTTATCGGAACTTCTGTCGCTAATTCATTCATTGGGTAATAGGCACCATTTGACGTTTATTCGTTTTGGTTGGGGTAAACGAGAAAAGAGCGGATACCTGTCAACAATTCCAATTCACATCGAGTTGCGTGGTGAGTTTCATGCTATCGGTCGATTTAGTGAGGCCCTTGCTGCGCTACCTACCATGGTAACGATTCAACAACTTTCATTAAACAGCAATGGAGATGGTCAAGACATTGCCGTCAAGATGGAGGCTCTTACCTACCAAGCGGATCAAGACATCACTCTTGGAGATTATCTCACCGAACAGGTTGAGTTAACACCTGTCATCGACAATGTGGAAATTAGAAAGCCGCCTTTTATTATTCACTATCAAGGTTCGATGAAGCGCTCTCCGTTTTATGAAAAAGAAGAAAATAGAGCGGTGGTCATAGAAAAAGAGGTTTGCCTTCGTTCTGGGCCAAATAGCATAAAGGTGGCGATTACCGATCAAGCATTGAGCACAATCCAAGTTAAAGGGGTGCTATTGATGGAAAGCCAATATGTGGGGTGGTTGCAACCCAAAGGTAGCCCACTGATTAAAGTGTATAAAGGGGAGAGGATTGGTCCTAACTACGGTGAAATCATACAGATTAACCATGATGGCTTGCTGGTCAAAGAGTTCAAAGTGGCTGCCAATGGCTGCTGGTTCGAGAGCTTACTCACTATGCCAATTAAAGAGTAATGGAGTCATTGTGCGATGATGTTATGCGTTAGGTTAGCCACTATAAGTTTACTCTTTCTTTTCTCTACGCCTATATCCGCTAATGAGAAGCTGTCGGCAATCACTCTGTCGGTACAGGATATTCCCATTAGGCATGTTCTTCAGTTGCTGGCGAATGAACGGCATTACAATGTGATCATTGATGCATCCGTTGACGGTAATATAAGTTTAAATCTAGTGGATGTTCCTTGGCAGCAAGCCTTTGATGTTATTTTGAAGACCAAACAGTTGGGACAAAAAAGAGAAGGGAATGTGCTTTTTATTGCTCCTGAAACGGTGATAAAGCAGATGCAAGATTTGCAATTAAACAGTGAAGCACTACATTTATCGATATTTCAGATCAACTATGCTGATGCCAGTGATATTGCCGAGCTAATTCGTAACGAGAGTAACCGCTTTATTCTTTCTCAGAGAGGATCGCTTACCGTAGATAAGAGAACCAATAGTGTACTTATCAGAGATATTAAGAGTAATTTGGAGACGATTAAGCAGTTAATAAAGCGCATTGATGTCGCGGTAAAACAGGTGCAAATAGAAGCTCGTATTATCATCATTGATGAAGGTAATCTCGATGAAATGGGGGTACGCTGGGGCTTTTCAAAGCAGCAGGGGGATAACAGTATCGGAGGCTCCATTGAGAGCAATCTAGCCAGTAGTGGGTTGTTTGATGCCGATAGCTCTAACATTGATGATTTTCTTAGTGTGAATTTAGCGGTAGCCAACCCCAATGCAGCAAGCATCGCTTTTCAAGTGGCAAAGTTGGGTTCAGGAACACTGTTGGATCTTGAACTATCTGCGTTGCAGGCGGAATCAAAAGCGGAGATCATTTCCAGCCCAAAGCTTATTACCTTGAATAACAAACCTGCGTTTATTGAGCAAGGAACTGAAATTCCCTATCTTGAGGCCGCTTCCAGTGGCGCTACATCCGTGTCATTTAAAAAGGCAGTATTAAGCCTCTCGGTTACGCCTAAAATCACTTCAGAAAATACACTGATTTTAGACTTGAATGTGACGCAAGATAGACCGGGTGAAGTCGTTAAAACGGGAAGGGGTGAGGCCGTTGCTATTAATACTCAAAGAATTGGTACTCAAGTCTTGGTTAATCACGGAGAAACGGTGGTATTAGGGGGGATATATCAACACTCAGTAACCACTACTGAAGACAAGGTTCCACTGCTTGGAGATATCCCTATGCTGGGGGCACTATTTCGTCGTTCATACGAAAAAGAGGGCAAGCGGGAGTTGTTGATTTTTATTACACCTAAGGTAATTGAAGCCACTTCACCTAATTAAAATGAATAATGGCGATAAGAGGAAGAGTAACCCATCGAAATCTATCACATTTCATCAAGGCAGCTAGATATTTTTTTTACGTCAGCCACCGAAAACAAAGGGGTTGTGGAACAGTTTATATAAAAAATCAGCATCTCTTCATCTAGCTATTGCAATGTAGGCACTATAACTGAGATAATTTCGGGTCAGATCACAACTCAATCTGTGAGGAAACGGTGCCACAGGCCAGTATCTCTGCTTTGTTTTTAAATAAAAGTAGCAGATGTCTAGTGGCGATATAATTTGATTAACGTGTGTATAACTGCTGAACATGGCTGAAAAACGAAATATTTTTCTTGTTGGCCCAATGGGAGCCGGCAAAAGTACAATAGGTAGACATCTAGCTCAACAACTGCATATGGAGTTCTTTGACTCCGATACTGTTATTGAAGAGAGAACTGGCGCTGATATTAGCTGGGTATTTGATGTTGAAGGTGAAGAGGGCTTCCGAGTTCGTGAAGAGACCGTAATTAACGATCTTAGCCAAGAGCAAGGCATCGTACTTGCAACTGGTGGTGGTTCTGTTATCAGCAAAGATAATAGAAATCGTCTCTCTGCACGTGGTTTAGTTGTCTATTTAGAAACGACTATTGAGAAACAGTTAGCTCGTACTCAACGAGATAAAAAAAGACCGCTTCTACAAACGGACGCGCCACGTGAAGTGCTTGAAGCACTTGCAGGGGAGCGAAACCCAATGTATGAAGAGATTGCCGACTACGTAGTTCGCACTGACGATCAGAGCGCAAAAGTCGTTGCCAATCAAATCATTAAAATGCTGGAAGAGCGCTAAGTTTTATCTGGGAGCAAATAAACCATGGAACGGATTAACGTAAAGCTTGCAGAGAGAAGTTATAACATCTCAATTGGTGCAGAGTTATTTGATAACTCCGCACACTTCTCTTCTATCCCATCGGGCAAACAAGTGGTTGTTATTAGTAATGAGACGGTAGCTCCGCTCTATGCTGAGCGTGTCATGACAACCATCTCTTCACTTGGTTGCCAAGTGAGTCTGTTTGAACTTCCAGATGGTGAGCAGTACAAAACCCTTGATACCTTTAACCTTATTATGTCATTTCTTCTTGAAGGGAATTATGGACGTGATGTGGTTATTGTTGCCCTTGGCGGCGGTGTTGTGGGCGATGTAGTAGGTTTTGCCGCTTCCTGTTATCAACGTGGTGTCGATTTTATTCAAGTACCAACAACACTACTATCTCAAGTGGACTCATCGGTAGGCGGAAAAACAGCCGTTAACCACCCTCTTGGTAAAAATATGGTAGGGGCTTTTTATCAGCCTAAATCGGTGGTAATTGACATTAATTGTCTGTCGACACTTCCGGCGCGAGAGTTCTCCGCGGGTATGGCTGAAGTGATTAAGTACGGCATTATTGCCGATGCTGATTTTTTCGGCTGGCTTGATGACAATATGGACGCGTTATTTGCTTTAGATGCGGATGCGCTTACGTATGCCATCTCACGATGTTGCCAGTTAAAAGCCGATGTTGTTGCACAGGATGAAAAAGAGTCTGGTGTGAGAGCTCTGCTTAATCTAGGCCATACCTATGGCCACGCGATTGAAGCAGAAATGGGCTATGGAAACTGGTTACATGGTGAGGCCGTCTCTGTTGGGATGGTCATGGCTGCATTGACAGCTCAAAAACAGGGACTTCTTAGTAAGCGAGATGTTGATAAAATTCGCGCTATTCTAGTGAAAGCAAAATTACCCGTACTGGCTCCCAATAGTATGAGTGCTGATGACTTTATGAAGCATATGATGCGAGATAAAAAAGTATTAGCCGGTCAACTACGACTTATTTTGCCTACTTCAATTGGTAGTGCTGATGTCATTGCTGATACGCCAGTATCAGTAATTAATGAAGTGATTGAATCTTGCAAAGCGTAACCGATTAGATAGATTGACTCTTTAATATCAAAGGTATGATATGACCATTGCTCATGAAATGGCGGTACTTGAACTTGAATCCCAGACTGAACTTCTCTCGAGGATTCAGTTTCTTACCCGTTTTGGTTCGAATTTGGTTCATATTTCAGGTCCTGCTGGCTCAGGGAAAACATGGTTAGCTCAGCGATATCTAGAGAAGTGGTCTGAAGATCAAAATCAAGCGCTGCTGATGACTCATGCATCACAATCAGTCAGCCAACAACGCTCCATTTTGCTTAAGCAGTTAGTCTCCGACCCACTCTTTAATGAACACGATCCGATCATGGACAGTCTAGGTATGATGCTAGCTGGCCAGAATTGTAATATTTTGATTGTGATAGATGATGCTCATCTGCTCAGTCATGATTTAATTGCAGAGTTGTGGACTGTGGTGCAAAAAGCGCAAACCACACCCAATTGGCAAATTAGCGTGCTACTCTTTTCAGAGCATCACAAAATAGATAAGTGCCTATCCCAGCTCAGTTACGGGCAAGAGAATAAACCGTTAGACCTTGATATTGAGACGTTAACTGTAGACGAAGCCAAAACGTTTGTTGATATGTTAGTGGTTCGACATCTAGAACATAACAGCGACAAAATGCATATTAGGCAATTGGTTGGAAAAAGCTCATGCCTACCAGGAGAACTTATGGCTTTAGGTAATAAAAAAACAGAGCGTCGTATAATTATTCGTTCCATTATTCAATCTCCAGTAAAGACATTAATAGCGATTCTTATTTTGCTGTTATTAGTTATCGGCGGATATCTTGTGCTCTCAAACAGTAATATAAATGATGAGACTATCGATGATTCGGAGGTTGCGGTTAGCACCACTTCCGACTCATTAGTTGAAGAGGAAGGGACTGTTGATGGCGAACAAATGGCCATGACAGAGACGACACCAACAGAGCCTGAGGATACCAGTGTTCCGAGCGAAGATGTTGATCCGCTGCCCCAAGAGATTCTTGAAGATCCGATGCAAGTAGGCACGGAAGAGAGTGACCAACAACGCGTGGTTGTGCCTTCTAATGTTGTTGATGCATTAATTGATAACCAGCATGACAATATTGACACGGAAGAGAAAGCCAAAATTGAAGCTGTGGTAACCGCGGTTGTCCCAACGGCGCCAACGGAAGAGAGCATTCAGCAAGCGGAAGACGCAGTATTAACCACAGAAACGTTGAAAGCGATCCCGCCAACGCACTATACATTGCAAGTGGCAGCGACCACAGAGCTTGATGTGGTAAACGAATTTATTGCAGAACATCAACTGGCTGAAGAGGCTTATGTTCATAAAGCACTTCGTCAAGGTGAGACATGGTATATCATCTCTGTTGGCGATTATGCGTATTATGGTGCTGCAAAAGATGCACTTCCAGAGCTTAAGCCTGAACTGAAGACAGTGGGTGCATGGGTTAAATCTTTCGCCACCATTCATAAAGAGATTGATAGTGATAAATAACACTGAGGTTGTGTGCCAAATAGGGTACAATCCGCATCTTTATTTTGCTAGGTAGTAGGTTCAAGTTGAAATGAAGAAGCATCGTGCGTTTCTAAAGTGGGCGGGAGGAAAGTATGGATTGGTTGAAGAGATCCAGCGTCATCTGCCCCCTGCTCGAAAGTTGATTGAGCCTTTTGTCGGTGCCGGTTCGGTTTTCTTAAACACCCATTTCGATCACTATCTGCTAGCGGATATCAATCCAGATCTTATCAATCTCTATAATCACTTAAAAGAGAAACCTGAACAACTGATCGAAGACTGCAAGGTACTTTTTCAGCCTGAATATAATCAGAAAGAGGTCTATTTAGCACTGCGTGTTGAGTTTAATCAATGCACAGATACCTATCGCCGCTCCATTCTTTTCCTCTATATGAATCGCCATGGTTTTAATGGTTTATGCCGTTATAACAAAAAAGGTGGATTTAACGTTCCGTTTGGCTCTTATAAAAAACCGTACTTCCCAGAGAAAGAGATGCTTCATTTTGCTGAAAAGGCGAAAAAGGCGACGTTTGTGTGTGAGGGCTATACTCAGACTTTTGCTCGAGCGAGAAAAGGCAGTGTGGTGTATTGTGATCCGCCATACGCCCCTCTTTCGACGACGGCCAATTTTACCTCTTATTCAGGTAATGGTTTTTCATTGGACGATCAAGCCAAGCTGGCTGAGATTGCAGAACGAGCAGCGGCAGAGCGTGAGATACCAGTACTGATCTCAAACCATGATACTGCGCTAACACGTCGACTTTATAAAGGTGCAACATTATCCCATGTTAAAGTAAAACGAACCATCAGTCGTAACGGCTCAAGTCGTAACAAAGTGGATGAGTTAATGGCGCTGTTTGAAGGTAATGAAAAGCAGAACAACGAATTAATCATACCCGTTGTGGACTATAAAATAGCCACAACGAAAGAAGTATAAAAATAGAACAACTACCGCTTATTTCCAATTAACCGTTTGATTGCTATGAAAGTAATGAGGATAAAATGAAAGATTTTTTGATCGCACCTTCGATTCTATCTGCTGATTTTGCTCGCTTAGGCGAAGATGTTAAAAAAGTATTAGCAGACGGTGCTGATGTGGTTCATTTTGATGTGATGGATAACCACTATGTACCCAATCTGACGTTTGGTGCACCGATATGTAAAGCTTTGCGTGATTACGGAATCACAGCCCCAATTGATGTTCACCTCATGGTGAAACCGGTTGATCGTATCATTCCTGATTTTGCTAAAGCGGGCGCAACGATGATCACTTTTCATGTTGAAGCGAGTGAGCACGTGGATCGTACGCTACAGCTGATCAAAGAGTGTGGTTGTAAAGCAGGGGTGGTATTAAACCCAGCGACGCCGCTTTCAGCGCTAGATTACATCATGGATAAAGTGGATCTGATTCTACTGATGTCTGTAAATCCAGGCTTTGGCGGTCAATCATTCATCCCGCATACATTAGACAAACTTCGTGCAGTACGTAAATTGATTGATGAGAGTGGCAGAGAGATCCGTTTAGAGATCGATGGTGGCGTTAAAGTCGATAACATTCGTGAGATCGCTGAAGCGGGTGCGGATATGTTTGTTGCTGGTTCTGCTATTTTCAGTCGTCCAGATTACAAAGAAGTTATTGATGAGATGCGTCTTGAGCTGGAAAAAGTGAAAAAAGCCTAAATGAGCAGATTTTCGGACATTAAACTGATCGCTTTTGATCTGGATGGAACACTGCTAGACAGTGTTCCTGATTTAGCGATTGCCGCGGATCTTACGATGCAAGATTTTGGCTATCCAAGGGTGAGCTTAGAGCAAGCGTCACACTGGATAGGCAATGGTGCCGATGTATTGATCGCCCGTGCGTTAAGCGGAAGTATGAGCATAGATCCAACGCTATCACCAGAGTTGGTTAAAGAGGCAAGAAAGCGTTTTGACCAGCATTATAAACAGGGTGAACATAAACTCAGTCACCTCTACCCACACGTTTTATCAACACTAGAAACGTTAAAAAAAGCGGGTTTTACCTTAGCGTTAGTCACCAATAAGCCGGCTAAATTTGTTCCAGAATTATTAGTTCAGCATCAGCTAGACCATCTGTTTAGTGATGTCATTGGTGGTGATACTTTTACCGAGAAAAAGCCAAATCCAATGTCCCTCAATTGGTTATTAGAGAAGCACGGAGTCACTGCTAACCAGGTGGTTATGGTGGGTGATTCAAAGAATGATATTAAAGCGGCACATAATGCGGGTTGTTACTCTATTGGTTTAACGTATGGTTATAACCACGGTGAACCCATTGCTAACAGTAACCCTGATTGTATTTATGACGACTTTGAGCAGATTGTCAGTAGTTTCTCTTTATCGTAACCCTTTAAATGAGAGAACTTGACACTTCTCTGGCATATTGTATTTTTACACGTCTTCAACGTTTTTAAACTAAGGAAAATCATCATCATGAGTAAACCTGTTGTATTAAGTGGTGTTCAGCCGTCTGGTGAATTAAGCATTGGTAACTACATGGGGGCCCTGCGTCAGTGGGAGAGCATGCAAGATGATTATGATTGCCAGTACTGTGTGGTTGATCTGCATGCCATTACGGTACGTCAAGATCCTAAAGCATTGCATGAAGCAACGTTAGATGCGTTAGCGACATGTTTGGCTGTTGGAGTAGCGCCAGAGAAGAGTACGCTTTTTGTTCAGTCTCACGTCCCTGAACATGCTCAGCTTGGTTGGGTGCTTAATTGCTATACCCAAATGGGTGAGTTAAATCGTATGACTCAGTTTAAAGATAAGTCGAAGCGTTACGCAGAAAATATTAATGCAGGGCTCTTTAGCTATCCAGTATTGATGGCGGCCGATATTCTCCTTTATCAAGCAGAGCAGATTCCTGTCGGCAATGATCAAAAGCAGCATCTTGAACTGGCTCGTGATATCGCGACTCGTTTCAATAATGCTTATGGTGATACATTTGTCGTGCCTGAGCCGTACATTCCACCAGTGGGTGCACGTGTAATGAGCCTGCAAGATCCTCTTAAGAAAATGTCAAAGTCAGACGATAATAGGAACAACGTCATTGGGTTATTAGAAGATCCAAAATCGATTGTTAAAAAGATCAAGCGTGCAATGACTGACTCTGAAGAGCCGCCAAGAATTCTATTTGATATTGCTGAAAAACCCGGCGTTTCAAACCTGCTAGGTATTATGTCTGGTGTTACTGGGAAGAGCATTAAAGAGATAGAAGCAGAATATGTCGATAAGATGTATGGCCATCTTAAAAAAGATACGGCCGAAGCGGTTGTGGCGATGCTTGAGCCAATGCAAGCCCGATATAAAGCTTTTAGGGAAGATCGTGCTTATCTTGATTCAGTAATGAAAATTGGCGCAGAGAAGGCGTCGGAACGCGCTGCAGTCACATTGAAAAAAGTGTACGAAGCGGTCGGTTTTGTCAATCGCCCGTAGTCGTACGGCGCGCTAAATGATGGCCTGAGCACTCAAAAAATCGAATTATTAAATGAAACCACTAACTTACGTTAGTGGTTTTTTTTGTTGAAAGTTGAATTGAGATCTAATAACAGGGAAATAAAAGTGACACATACCTCATTCACAATGAATATAGATAAATTGATTTCATAATTCTTGGAAATAGTTCTAAGTTTTATGGGTTGTTAACTGTGTTTATTCATTCATAGCGTAATAGATGTTGACCTAAGAGAGGGAGTGCATCAGGGAAGTAGTTGCGCAAATAACGAGGTGTGAAATGAAAAGGAAATTAGTTCGCTCAGCGATTGCAATAGCGGTGACAGGAAGTATCGCTGTCTCAGCATCGGCGCAAGCTGATATTGTATTAAGTGAATACGTAGAGGGACCTGCTTACAATAAAGCGGTAGAGATCGCCAACACCGGCGCTACTGCAGTCACATTGACAGGCTACCAGCTCTCTAAATCAACCAATGGTAACAATGAGTGGAGCAGTAATTTAGATCTTAGCGGTATCACGCTTGAGCCAAATAGTGTCGTAGTGGTATATAACTCGCAAGCGGATGCCGAAGTCACTGATCGAGGTGATATTCCAAGTGGTGTGATGGGCCATAACGGTAACGATCCTATCGCACTTCGACTTGACGGTGTGGTGGTCGATGTTATAGGTAACATGGGAGGGGCAAACTTTGGTAAAGATGTTACCTTAGTGAGGAATACCTTTACCCCTTCAGCAACCTATGATGAAGCGCAATGGACTGCCTTGCCTAATAAAACCTATACCGGATTAGGCTCATTAGATATCGTTGAACCACCAGCCCCTTTTGCTTGTTTGACCCCTGAAAGTGAAGTACCTGAATTTACGTCGATTAATGCCATCCAGGGCGAAGGTGACCGATCACCACTTCTTAGCTCAGGATTCACAACCGAAGAAGATTATTACGTAACCGGAGTGGTAAGTGCACGTGTTGAAAGCCTCTATAAAGGTTTCTATTTAGCGGCGCTTGATGCTGATGATAATGACAACACCTCTGATGGTCTGTTTATATCAACAGGCGCAGTGCCTAGTGCAGACATTCAGCCAGGTGCGGTTGTTTGCGTAAAGGGTAAAGTGAGTGAGTTCTATAGTGAAACACAACTGAAAAGTGATAATTCACTCTATGTTGTGACGGATACTCAATCAGCACCAGAAGCGACAGATCTGGAAGTTGATGACGAAGAGACATTAGCTCAAGCGCTAGAGCGACATGAAGGTATGTTGATTCGCTTAACTGATGAAAGCGAAATGAAGGTGACGCGTAATTTCGGATTTGATTACGACTCATACCGCAACAACATGGTGCTCTCTTATCAGCAGCCATTGATTAAACCTACTCAAAAATACCTTCCTCTGAGTCCAGAAGCTGAACAGTTAGCGATTGATAATGCTGCGAGTCAGATGTTTATTGAGACGGACTTTAAACCGGACAATGGTGTGATGCCATATTTCCCAGAGCTTGATGCTTCCCAAGGTTATATTCGAGTTGGTGATAGAGTTGAGAATCTTGAAGGTGTGGTGGGTTACAGTTATAGCCGTTATCGCCTAGTTGTCACAAATGAACTTGCTCCAGCAGATTTTGTTCACCTTAATGATCGAACCGCTGAGCCAGAAGTCTATGAAGATAGCAACTTAAAAGTGGCTAGCTTTAATGTATTGAACTTCTTTACTAGCGCTAGCGCGATTGGTGGGGCACTCAATGCCAGTTGTAGCGATCAGGCTGATGCCGATGCATCTCGTGGCTGTAACCGCGGAACCAAAGATCTGAATGAGTTCTTATTACAACGAACTAAGATTGTGAATGCTTTAGTCGCCATGAATGCTGATATCGTCGGTTTAATGGAGATAGAGAACAACGGCTTTGAGTCAGACAGTGCGGCGCAAAACTTACTGGATGAGTTGAACAGTCAATTCTCAAATAGTGCTGATCACTACCAGTTGATAAAAATTGCAACGGAAGATATGAATCAAGGCAAGTTTCTTGGTTCGGATGCTATCACCGTAGCACTTATTTATCGTCCTTCAAAGGTGAAACCGAAAGGCAGTGCTGGTGTGATTAGAATGCCAGAGCAACACATCACAGGCACAGATCCAGACGGTAAAGAGAAGACGCTGAACAAATACCAACGTGATAGTTTGATGCAGACCTTTAAAGTCAAGGCTAAAGGTAAGGGTAAGAAGAAACTGACGGTTGTGGTTAATCACCTAAAATCGAAAGGTTCGAGCTGTTATGAAGATTGGATTACCGGTAACGATAAGAGTGAACCTGCTGATCTACAAGGCCACTGTAATGCATTCCGAGTCTCTGCTTCTGTTGCACTGAGTGATGCCTTAAAATCGAAAAAAGGCGATGTGCTAGTGTTGGGTGACCTTAATGCTTATGGCATGGAAGATCCGGTTCGTGTGTTAACCGATTACGATCCTAGCAGTGAAGCGCGTAAAATCATGTCAGCATCTGGTACCTCTATTGCAGGCGTTCCTATGCACGAAGTCGGTATTGAAGTTGGACCAGGTCTTGGTCTGAAAAACTTGAATACAGAGCTCCATGGAACGGATACCTACTCATACAGTTATGAAGGTGAGTTGGGTAATCTAGATCATGCGCTAGGGAATAAATCGCTAGTGAAAAAGCTAGTAGGCATTGAAGACTGGCACATTAATGCCGTTGAGAATAAGTTGTTTGAGTATTCAGGCAAATATTCTGGCGATCTGGTGAAGTCTGACGGACCTTACTCTGCCTCTGATCATGATCCTGTGATCATCAGTCTAAAGTATGGTAAATCAAAACCAAGCTTCTCATTAACCATAAAAAACAACAGTAACCTACCGCTCTACCCTGTGTTTAACACTTGGTATTGGGATACCACCAAGCCATGGATGTTTGCACATGATGAGCGTATCTATGACGAGAAAGATAATTTCTTAAAATACATAGATATTGGTGCTGGCGATAAGGTTAAATTAAGTGTGCTGGCTTTAGGGGTATTTAATGTACCTTGTGGTCACTCTCCGCTTAAGCTAAAAGGTGAGATGACAGCAACCTACAATGGACGTTACTGCCGAGTAAAATAGAGTAGCGGACATTTTTTAAATAAGGCAAGGCGATGATTCTATAATCGTACTTGCCTTTCTTTTTTGTTGTAGCACAATAGCCGTGATTAAATTGTTTAAACGTAGAGCTCAAAACTATGCTGTTGATCATCGATAATTACGACTCTTTTACCTACAACCTCTATCAGTACTTCTGCGAGTTGAAGGTTGCCGTTACCGTTGTTCGTAATGATGAGATTGATCTAGCAGGTATCTCTGCATTGAACCCAACCCATCTCGTTATCTCTCCAGGTCCCTGCACACCAAATGAAGCGGGAATTTCGCTGAATGCCATTGAACATTTTAGCGATAAACTGCCAATTTTAGGGGTCTGCTTAGGCCATCAATCCATTGCTCAAGTGTTTGGCGGAGATGTCGTTAGAGCCAGACAAGTGATGCATGGAAAAACCTCGCCGATTAAACACAGTAATATTGGTCTTTTTTTAGGCCTCAATAACCCATTAACGGTCACTCGTTACCACTCCCTTGTGGTAAAAAAAGAGACCTTGCCAAGCTGTTTTGAGATGACAGCATGGACGGAAACGGATGGTGGTGAGGTTGATGAAATAATGGGTTTTCGTCACCGTACCTTACCTATTGAAGCGGTACAATTTCATCCTGAATCGATTTTGACTGAGCAAGGACATCAACTTTTAGCTAATTTTGTTAAATCATAGTTGATCCATCTCTCTTTTTTTACATATATCTTAGCGAACCACGCTTATTCACTTCTTGCAATCTTATGCAAATCCCCCCTAGCTAAATACTTTGTTTCCCATATGGAAATAGTGATTTAGTGAATGACCACTTCATATTTCTTATCAAAATGTGCATAAATAGTGCACCTGTAGTCTTTCTCTCTCTTTTTTTGCGAGAAGAAAAAAATATTCTACTATTGAAGTCGTTAATGAAATGTAATTAATATGGTTAATTGCCGTATGCACAGAGGGAAAATGTGATGACGATGAAACAGAAAGTTGAACGTAAAGATTTTAATGATGTAATGGTACCTTGTTATAACCCGATGGAGATCATTCCAGTAAGGGGTGAAGGTTCAAGGATTTGGGATCAGAATGATCGTGAGTTTGTTGATTTTGCTGGTGGAATTGCCGTTAGCTGCTTAGGTCATTGTCACCCTATTATGGTGAATGCACTAAAAGAACAAGCCGATAAACTGTGGCATTTAAGTAATGTGATGGCCAATGAGCCAGCGATTCGATTAGCAAAGAAACTAACAGAAATCTCATTTGCTGAAAAAGTATTCTTTGCCAACTCTGGCGCAGAAGCGAATGAGGCAGCGTTGAAATTGGCTCGCCGTTGGGCTGCTGATGTACATGGCGCTGAAAAATCAGAGATTATTGCCTTTAATCAAGGTTTCCATGGGCGTACCTTCTTTACGGTAACTGTGGGTGGACAAGCCGCTTATTCTGATGGCTTCGGACCAAAACCAGGTGATGTAACGCATCTGGCCTATAACGATTTAGAGGCGTTTGCGGCGCAAATATCAGACAAAACCTGTGCTGTAATGATGGAGCCTTTACAAGGGGAAGGTGGCATTATTTCACCGACATCAGAGTTTATCCAAGGTGTACGTGAACTGTGTGATAAGCACAATGCATTGCTTATTTTTGATGAAGTTCAAACAGGCAATGGTCGTACCGGTGAGTTCTACGCTTACCAAGGGTTAGGAGTCACACCTGATATTTTAAGTACGGCCAAATCATTAGGTGGCGGCTTTCCAATCGGAGCCATGCTAACGACGACTGAACTTGCCCAACATATGAAAGTCGGCACTCACGGCTCTACCTATGGCGGTAACCCATTAGCCTGTGCTGTAGCAGAAGCGGTTGTTGAAGAGGTGTCTAAACCTTCAGTACTTGCTGGCGTGAAAGAGCGTGAACAGTGGATGCGAGAGGGTTTAGAAGCTCTGAATGATAAATATAACCTATTCTCCGAAATTCGTGGCAAAGGATTGTTGCTCGGTGCTGCTCTTAATGATGAGTGGCAAGGACGAGCACGTGACATTCTTGTCGCGGCAGGTGAAGAGAATTTATTACTGCTTGTTGCTGGTGTTAATGTGGTGCGTTTTACGCCGTCATTAGTGATCAGCCAACAAGATATCGAAGAAGGTCTTGCTCGTTTAGATAGAGCAGTCGCAAAACTAGTAGCAGCTTAAAAGAGCAGTAGCCCAAGCAGACTCTGTTTGGGCTTTAATGTCGTAAGCTGTTGCCTGCATCCGGAGGGAATATTGATGCTGGTTATTCGTCCTATTACTGAAGCAGACTACCCTGCACTAATGAAATGTGCGGTAGATTCTGGTCATGGATTTACCTCATTGCCTGTCAATGAAGAGTTGTTAAGAAACAGAATTGAACACTCAATGAAAAGCTTTCAAACCGACGCAAAAGAGCCCGGTAGTGAAGGTTACTTAATGGTCGGTGAAGATACTGAAACGGGTGAAATTACGGGGACTACTGCCATAGAAGCGGCGATTGGTCACGATGTTCCGTTTTACAGTTATCACATTAGCAAAGTGGTTCACTCCTCACAGAGGTTAGGTGTGAACAATGTGGTTAAGTTACTGACTTTTGGTAACAACTACACGGGGTGTTCTGAGTTATGTACGCTGTTTCTTCGTCCTGAGTTCCGTAAGGGGCTAAATGGTCGCTTAATGTCTAAATCCCGATTCTTGATGATGGCGGAGCACCCACACCGGTTCTCTGAAACGGCATTTGCTGAGATGCGAGGCGTTTCGGATGATGAAGGAAACTCCCCATTTTGGCAGTGGCTACAAGAGCACTTCTTCTCTATTGAGTTCACTTTAGCGGATTACTTGACGGGTATTGGTAAAAAAGGATTCATTGCCGATTTAATGCCTAAACTGCCTATTTATATCAATCTGTTGAGTAAAGAGGCTCAAGAGGTGATTGGTGTTGTGCATGAAAAGACACGCCCAGCACTCCGTCTTCTCGAAAATGAAGGTTTTACCTGCCGTGGTTATGTCGATATTTTCGATGCGGGACCAACGGTTGAGTGTGATGTTCGAAATGTTGAATCTATTCGTCACTCATTTACCGCGAAAGTTGTGATTGATGAACATACCAGTGCGCAGCAGTATTTGATCTCAAATAGCTCTTTTGAAAACTTCAGAGCAACAGCAGCAGTCGCGGCCTATGATAACGAAAGTGGCATGGTACACATCACAAGTGAGGTTGCTGAAGCATTACTGCTTTCTAGCGGTGATTCTGTACGTTTATTAGCGCAATAGTGAGTAATTAAGGAGACGGTCATGGCTCAATGGATCTCAGGTGAATGGGTTGTCGGTGAAGGTGAGGCGATGGTCTCTCTCAGTCCGGTTGATAATAAAGAAGTGTGGCATGGTGATATGGCCAGTGCTTCTCAAGTAGAGCAAGCGGTCTCTTCAGCACGTAAAGCCTTTCCATTATGGAAAAAGTTGAGCTTTGAACAGCGTGAAGCGATCGTGTTGAAATTTGGCGAGTTATTAAAAGAGAACAGCGAAGAGGTCGCTCGTATTATTTCAGAAGAGACAGGTAAACCATTTTGGGAAACCAAAACGGAAGCGGGCGCGATGGTTGGAAAGTTGGCTATCTCCGTCCGCTCATATCACGAGCGTACTGGTTATAAACAGCGTGAAGCTGCGGGTAACAGTATTGTTCTACGTCACCGTCCTCTTGGTGTTATGGCTGTTTTTGGACCTTATAACTTCCCAGGGCATCTACCTAACGGTCACATTGTTCCTGCTTTATTAGCAGGGAATACTGTGGTGTTTAAACCTTCCGATCAAACGCCATGGATTGGTGAGTTTGTCATGAAGTTATGGCAACAAGCAGGACTACCAAGTGGTGTAATCAACTTAGTACAAGGTGCCCGAGCAACGGGAGAAGCCCTTGCAGGATCTAAGGGGATCGACGGACTACTCTTCACTGGCAGTGCCAATACCGGCCATATTCTCCATCGTCAGTTTGCAGGGCAACCTGGTAAAATGTTGGCTTTAGAAATGGGCGGCAATAACCCAATGGTTATCTCTGAATCATTCGGTGAGATTGAAGCAACAGTTTATACCATTATTCAATCAGCCTTTATTAGTGCAGGTCAACGATGTACCTGTGCACGACGCCTATATGTCGCTGAAGGCAGCAAAGGTGATCAGCTACTGAACCGTCTTATTGACGTCACCAAGCAGCTGAAAGTGGATCAACCGTTTGCTGAACCACAGCCGTTTATGGGGCCGCAAATCTCAGTTGTTGCAGCTGAAGGTATTGTTAATGCGCAATCTGAGCTGCAGGAGTTAGGTGGCGAGAGCTTGATTGAAGCCAAAATCCTCTCAGGGGCATTAGTGAGTCCAGGTATCATCGATGTAACTGCGGTGAAAGATCTTCCTGACGAAGAGTATTTTGGTCCGTTGCTACAAGTCGTTCGTTATCGCGGATTAGAGCAGGCGGTTGAGCTAGCAAATGATACGCGCTATGGCTTATCAGCAGGGTTAGTCTCTACAGATGATGAAGAGTGGGACTATTTTGTTGAGCATATTCGTGCTGGTATTGTTAACCGAAATCGACAATTAACAGGTGCAAGTGGTGATGCTCCCTTTGGTGGTCCAGGGGCGTCGGGTAACTTAAAACCGAGTGCGTATTATGCTGCGGATTATTGTGCTTACCCAATGGCCTCAATGGAAGGGGCTGAGACTGAATTGCCAGCAACGCTATCACCGGGTATAACCCTTTAAGGAGAGGACGATGACAACTGAAGTAGAGACACTATTTACTGCATTGTGGAGTGACTTTATTACTCGACTATGCCCATCAGCGGATGAGATTCATCAGCTGTTGACTGAACACGAAGCACTAGAGAATGATCATATTGCATTAAGAACATTCAATCTTCCGTCAGTAGGAATCGATGTTGTCGCGGCTCCTTTTCTTGCTATCGGTTATAAAGCGTGCGGAGAGTATTTGTTTGAGTCTAAAAAGCTCTCAGCAAGACACTATGAGCACCCAAACCCATCAGCGCCTAAAGTATTCATTAGTGAGCTTATGGTTGAGCAGTGCTCGCCTGAGCTTCAGGAGGTTGTACATTCATTAGTTTCTCAAGTGCCTGACGGTTTTGATCACCAACAGAGCTTTTTATATGGCGGTCGACCTTGGACATTGAGCTATGAACAGTATCAGCAATTAGCACTAGAGAGTGAATACGCCGGGTGGTTAGCCGCTCACGGGTTTGGTGCTAATCATTTTACGGTGAATGTTAACCAGCTTAATAACTACAATGAAGTCGTTGAAGTGAATCGTAAACTAAGAAGTGTCGGTTTTACTATTAATGATGCTGGTGGTGAAGTGAAAGGGACTCCTGAGGTCTTCTTAGAGCAGTCATCTACCATGTCAGATAAAGTTGAGGTACTGTTTAGTGATGGTAAAAAAACGATTCCGGGTGGTTTTTACGAATTTGCTAAACGATATCCGTTAGCGAATGGCTATCTTTATCAAGGTTTTGTTGCCGCTTCTGCCGATAAAATATTTGAAAGTACAAATAACTAATTATTAAAGACCAATATATTTAAATAATAGATATATGGGTTATTTAATTAGAGTCTAAAAATAAAGCCACATAAAGAATATCT